>DATGJU010000406.1:0-27037 GCA_035295045.1 Chthonomonadaceae bacterium | reverse complement strand
GTCCTGGTGGAGCGCGATGCCCTGGCCGCCCTTCGGCCGCTTGTTGAGGAGCATCGTCTGCACGATGCGCGGCGGCCCGCCGAGGAGCTGCCGCACGCGCGCCACGACGCTCGGGTGCGTGGCCAGCGTGCGGTACTGCGGATCGACGCGGTGGCCCTGCAGCCCGAAGGCCGCCGGCTCGCTCCGCGCCGCCTCGTGCGCCAGGAACGCGTCCACCTCCTCGCCGGCCAGCAGGTCCGGCACGATCAGGTAGCCATTCTCGCTGTAGGCGATCAGCTGGTGGGGAGCAAGCTGTATTTCAGTCATCGCTGTTCTCCTGTCGTGATCGCTTGATCAGCCAGATCTCCGTGAGGCGGGACTGGACGCGCCAGTTCAGGTGCGGCGCGAACGCGGGGGCAACGCGGGTGTATAATGAACATTATGAACCGAATCGACTTTCGCCGACATATTGTTTACGTCGAGCCATGATGGGGGCGCTGCGACAGCAATCAGGAGTAATCCGATGAACCCTGGCGAATCGACCGATCATGATAAACCTGCGATCGGGACCGAATCGCCCATGCCCATCGCGATTTACCTCGACAACTGCAGCCTTCATCGCCCGCTTGACGACAGAACGCAGCCACGAATCAACCTTGAGGCGGAGGCAGTTCTTTCGATATTGACGCTGTGTGAGGGTTCGAAGCTTCGGCTCGTGGCGTCCGACGTTCTCGAATACGAGGCAAACCGTAACCCCGATGCGGAGAAGAGAGTGCTCGTCGGTGAAGTACTGGCCTCCGCCAGGCAGATCGTATCGATGTCCGACAGCGTTAAACAGCGTGCAAACGTTTTGGTAACCAGAGGGTTCAAGGCGCTTGATGCAATGCACGTCGCTTGTGCAGAGGCTGCATCAGTTGATTATTTCTGCACATGTGATGATCGGCTGCTATCACGCATCCGACTGCAGTCGGACGTTCACATCAAGGCGGTTACGCCGCTTGAACTGGCTGAGGAGTTATTGTAATGCCAGCAGCAATCGACCCAATCCGACAGGTGAGGGCCTCGGCAGTGCAGGTGCTATGTCGTGAAATCGGCGTGGTCAACACTCTGCGGTTCCTGAATGAGATGTCGCCAGGTTCCGGCGACTACACAAAGGAGCGCGATCAGCTATTCGGCCATCTGACCGTTGACGAGATCTCCTCCGAAATCCTGGAGGGGAAGGCCAAGCCAACGGAGCGACGATGATCGTGATGCGCTACGCTGAACATCGGTCCTGGCCGTTGTGCACATCGCCTGGCGGTGTCGCTGCGCTGGCGGCATTCATCGCTTGATCAGCCAAATCTCGGTCAGGCGGGACTGGACGCGCCAGTTCAGGTGCGGCTCGAAGGTCGGGTCGAATGTGACGGTGATGCTGCCCTCCCGATAGAGCCCGCGCGGCACCGGAAACTCCTTGATCTCGCCGACCTGCCGGCCGTCCAGAGTCGGGACGAGGCGGACGCCGTTGACGCGGAGCAGGCAGTCGCCGCAGCCCGTGGTACGGACCAGGTAGTCTGCCTCCGGGTCGAGCGCGGTGTACTTCAGCGCGACCGGCCAGGCCTCGTCGCTGACCCAGGACTGCCGGGCGCGCGCCAGCGGGCTGTTGCCCACCCAGAACATCAGGCCGGGCAGCGGCGCGTTGTCAACGTCCAGCAGCGGTCCGGCGATCTTCTCGTTGCGCACCTCGTGCGGCGACTTCGCGATATTGCCGATGTCGTCATAGAAGCTGCCGGGACCGGGATGCTCCCAGGTCGCGATGGCCTCCAGCCGGGCGACGCGCTCCGCTTCGGTCGCGAGCCTCCCCACCTTCGCCAGCTCGTCCTCCAGCCACCAGCGGTTGTTGAGCGGATAGTTCAGGAAATCGAGCACGCAGCCCCGCTCCTCGCCGCTCGCATGGTACTTCTCCACACTGGTCTGGAGTCCGATGGAGTGGTACAGCGCGTCGCACAGCTCCGTGATGCGCGCCGCCACGTCCGGGCGGACGGGCGCGGTCTCGGCCCGCTTCAGGGTCGCGAGCGCGGCGGAGATCGCCTTCTCGGCGCCGGCCGTTCGCGCTGTGAGCATCTCCGCGTTCGCCTCGTCCTCGAGCGCGGATTCGTAGCGGAGGCGATGCCGGACGAACGCGTCGTAGTTGGCGCGGAGCAGGCAGAGCTGCCAGCGCCAGTTGCCTGCAAGCTCCGGATGGCGCTCCTCCAGGCCGTGCCAGAGCGCGTACGTCGCGTCCACCCCGCCGTTCGTGGCGAGCGGCCCGTCCCAGTCGCGCTCCAGCGCGAAGATCCCGGCCGCTGCGGGCTCGGCGGAGTCTGGCCCGAAGAATAAGCGCGAATACTCCTCGATCACCCGGTTCAGGTCCTGAGACGGGTCCCACTCCAGCGCGCTCCAGAGGCACTTGTTCACGTCGTCGTGCACGCCGTCCGAGTAGCTGATGAACCCGTCGGTGAACGGCGCCGTATCGCGGATGACCCGAGCATAGAAGAGCGGCCGGGGATTGACGCACTCGCGGCCGAGCGTGAAGGCGAACGCCGGATCCCACCAGGCGACCGGGAACTGGCAGCGGACGGTGTGGGTGATATCCGGATAGTCGCGCAGCGCGTACTCCTTCGGCAGCCGCGCGCGCACGTCCGGGATCTTCGGGCTGGAGGGACCGGCGACCAGGCCGCCGAGCCACTTCGGCCGCTCGCGCTCGATCCAGCGGTACACAACGTCCTGCTGCGCCCCGCGATAGCCCTGCATCGAGAGCCACACCTTCGCCTTCACATGGTGTTTGGCCAGCACGCGCGCCAAATCCGTCAGGTAGGGGATGACCAGCTCCGCCGCATTGCTGCCGGGATCGCCGCCGGCCACGAAGACACCGGTCAGGGTCGGGCAGGCCCGGAACAGGTCGTCGTGCTGCTGAAGGAACGCGGCACGCTTCACCGAGTCGTTCAGATCGAAATCTGCCGGCGCCCATAGCCAGTAGTCTTGGCCGTATTTCTCGCAAATCCGGCTGATATCGACGTTCATCTTCGCGCGCGGGTACGGATTGACCGTCGGATGCTCGTCCTGAAACGGTATGCCCTCGATGGCGTTCGTGCCGAACAGCGCCAGCTCGCGGATATACCGGTCGAACTGCGCGGGAGACCAGGCGTCGTAGGAGTTGGCGGTGGCGCGATAGCCGAGCTGATGGCCGCGGATCGGGTAGCGCGGCGCGGTCGTCAGATCGAGGGGCGCGGCAAGCCGCACGCTGCCTTTGCGGCACTCCAGCGCGCGCAGCAGCTTGCCGACTCCGAACAGCGCGCCCCGCGGGTCGGCGCCCGCGATCCAGAGCGTGGGGTGCGCCGGACCGGAATCCGTCGCGATGCCGAAGCCCTCCGCGGCCGTCGGTCGCGCCCGCTCCGGCGGGCGGCGGCCGTCCAGCGCGAGGCCGCGCCCGGAGCCGAGCGCGATCGCCCAGCCGGACGCCGGCCAGCGTGTGGAGACATGCCACTTCACGCCGGTCCGCCTCTCGATCTCCTCCGCGAGCACGCTGGCGGCCGTGCGCTCGACGAGCGGCGCCTCCGCGGCCGGCCGCGTCACGAGTGTTGCCTGCGTCAGATCCACGGCGCCCTCCGCGCGCGCGGCGCCGCCATCCTGCGCCGCCGCCAGCCCGATGAGCAGCGCCACCACGAATATGCCCACCCCTCCATGCATGCTGCCCTCCACCTCGTGTGGCTGCGCCTCTGTTAGGCCTCCGGCATAGGTCCTATAAATCCTATAAGAGCATCAACAACGCTAAGCCCCGCCGTTGGCGCCGCTGCTAACTCGGCGGCCCTCATAGTGCCTGCGCGCCTGCCGCCATTTTAGCGCCAACGGCGAATCCGCGCAAGCTTTGGTCCATGCACTGCGTCAGCCGGGTACCCTATGGTGGTCCCGCCGCCATTCGCGGAGCCGCGGAGCCGCGGAGCCGCGGCCGCGTCCGTGGCCGGCCGGCGCGCGGTGCGCGCCGTTGGCCGCCGCCACGACCTGTCAACGCCATCCAACGCCAGGAAGATCATTACCGATCCATGAGGCTGCAATACTCCTGCCGCTGCTTGCGCGCCGTGCTCTTGCCACGCCCCGCATCAGCACTCCCGCGAGCCGGCGCGCTGGCCCTCGCTGAGGGCGGACTTAGGCCAGCAGTCGCGCTGGCCCTCATCGCCCTACTCGGCGCGATGGCCGGCTGCGGTCCGCGGCCGGCGGCGCGTCCGGCAGCGCCGCCGGCGCCGCCGCCCGTCGCGTTCTCGGACTGGACCCGGCGGGCGGGGATCGAATTCGTTCACGACAACGGCGCGGCCGGCAGGAAATGGCTGCCGGAGACGATGGGCAGCGGCTGCGCCTTCTTCGATTACGACAACGACGGCTGGCAGGACATCCTGCTGATCAATGGGAACGAGTCGCTCACCACTGTCGGACGCCCGCGGGCCGCGAAGCCCGCGAGCGGCCCGACGATGAAGCTCTACCGCAACAACCACGACGGCACCTTTTCCGACGTGACGGCGAAGGCCGGCCTGGCGATCTCCCTCTACGGCATGGGCGTGGCCGTCGGCGACTACGATAACGACGGCTGGGACGACCTGTTCGTCACCTGCGTCGGCCGTAGCCGGCTGCTGCACAACGTGCCGGACGGGCATGGCGGTCGAAAGTTCGTCGACGTGACGGCGGTATCGGGTATCGACGACCACGGCTTCTCCACATCGTGCGCCTGGCTGGACTACGATCGCGACGGCCGCCTGGATCTGTTCGTCTGCCACTACGTCGCCTGGTCGCCGAAGGCCGAGACCCGCGACAACTACTTCAGCATCGACGGGACGCACAAATCGTATGCCCGGCCGCAGTCCTACGGGTCTGAGAGCTGCCGGCTCTACCGGAATCTGGGAGGCGGCCGGTTCGCCGACGTGACCGAGAAGACCGGCATCCGAAACGCGCGGAGCAAGGCGCTCGGCGTCGCCGTCAGCGACTACGACGGCGACGGCTGGCCGGACATCTTCGTCGCGAACGATACGGAGCCCAACTTCCTGTACCATAACCAGGGCGACGGAACGTTCAAGGAGGTCGGAGTAGCGTCCGGCCTGGCCTACTCGGAGCAGGGCACGTCGCGCGCCGGCATGGGGATCGACACGGCGGACGTGCGCCACACCGGCGCGTTCGACGTGCTGATCACCAACTTCTCCGGGGAGCAACTAACGCTCTACCGGCGCGATTCGTCCGGCCTGTTCCTCGATGTCGCGGCGCAGTCCGGCGTCGGAATTGCAACCCAGACCTATCTCGGCTTCGGCGCGTTCTTTATCGATTACGACCTGGACGGCTGGACCGACCTGTTCATCAACAACGGCCACATCGACGATGACATAGGCCTCCGCGACGCCGGCGTCACCTATGCCGAGCCGGCGCTGCTCTTCCGCAATCTGGGCGGCGGCCGCTTCCAGGACGTGAGCCGCGATTGCGGCAGGGCGCTCGCCGTTCCGCGCGTCGGCCGTGGCGCCGCGTGGGGCGACTTCGACAACGACGGCAGCCCGGACCTGCTCCTGATGGCCAACCACGGCCCCGCGACGCTCCTGCACAACGACAACCGGACCGGCAACGGCTGGATCCGGCTGACCCTCATCGGAACGACGTGTAACCGGAATGCCTACGGCGCGCGCGTGCAGATCAAGGTGGGAGGCGAGACTCAGACGCAGGAGGTTCGCAGCGGCTCCTCGTATCTCTCGGCAAGCGACCGCCGCCTGCTGTTCGGCCTGGGCTCCGCGGCGCAGGCGGACAGCGTGGAGATCCGCTGGCCGGACGGCAAGGTGCAGACGCTCGGCCCGGTGAAGCGAATGGCGCCGGGCGGGGTGAGAGTGGTCAGAGAGTAGCCGATCGGTGCCTAGCGTTCTATAATCGGTGCGAAGGCAGGCGATGGCGGCAGGGAGGGGCGGCGGTATGCAAGCGCGTCGGCGCTGGACACGAGCGGTCGTCGTTTGCCTGATTCTCGTCGGTGTTGCCGGCATTTGGATCGTGGCGGCGTACGGTCCATGGTCGCCGCCCGCGCCTATTCGGGTTCACGTCGTACAGATATGGCGCTCGAAGCGCAACCTCCACTGTACTTGGCGCGTCACCGGGCGCCGATGGACCTCGTTCGCCACTGGGATCGGCCCGCCGTGGCATATCGCTCTTGTGGAGGAAAGCAGACCGTTGGCAGTGTTGTTCTCCGGCCCGGTGCAGCCTATCGATTTCGACCTTGGTGTGGCGCTAAGCGGAGGTGGGAGCCGCGGGCAATCGATGACGTGTACCGCAGGCACGTTCGTCGCATCCAGCGACAGGCGCCTCGCCGGCGGATCCGGCCGGACCACGACTATCCGCGCCAGCACAATCGATGAGGTCACGTCCGTGTCCGTACCGAGCGATCTCACGCTTACCAGGACCGGCGTAGTCGTTCTGGCGACGGTCAACGGGGCTCCCGTGACGCTCGGATTCGATCGTTGAGCCGGGTCCAACAGACCTTTGAGACTGCGCACGGCTTGGGCGGCGACATCGCCCAGGAGTGTGACCTCGGAATAGGCCTCGCCGTTCCACACGCTGTCGCGCGAGTGACCCGGCCCGACGGACCCGACGGCGGGCCGCGCGACTCGGCGCCGGACTTCGCTGCCGCCGCCCGCGCGGTCGACCGCCTCCTGCGGGATCGGAGCCCGGTGCCAGCGCCGCCCATGGACCTGCTCTGGCGTCGCGACCCGCTCGGCAAGCCGGTCGTGGAGTGGACGGGCGCCACGGCGGCGTGGGCGCGCGAAACCGGACTTGACAACGGCTGCCTCCACGTCTCCAACACGCACGATGCCGGCGAGCACGTCGTCATCGCAGCGTACGGCGCCGAGTTGGCGGGCATCGGCATCGACCTGGTCTGGCTGCCCCGCCTGTGCGCTCCCGGCAAGGACGAGACCTATCTGCGCCGCTTCGCCCGCCGCTTCATGTCGGACGAAGAGTACGCCGAATTCGAGGCGACCGCCCATCCGCCACCCGGAGCGGCGGCGCCGCACAGAGTGGACATAGGGGACGGAGTGAGCCTGCTCAGCGCATACCGAGCCAGGGACCACGCACCCGGGCTCTTCACCCCCTCACCCCATCATCCGCTCGCCTCCCTCCGCCTCCGCACGGCGGCACACTTCTCGCTCATGGAGGCGGCGTCCAAGGCGTGCGGAACCGGCCTGAAGATCGGGGTGGGCATGGGGCGCGACACGTCGCTCCCGAAGCAGGCGCTCGGCGCGCTGTGCATTGCGCCAACGGTGCGGCTGCTGTTCGGGCCGGAGGCGCTGGCGCGGCTTGTAACGATCGGCGCCACGCACTACGAGGCGTTCGTCCGTTGCGACGCGGACCGCTTATTCAGCCTCGTCGCCCTATACAAATCGTCCGTTCCGGGGGCGACACCGGTCGAAAAAGAGGCAGGAGGGACCGGGCCACGAACGGAATCAGGACGGTAAGCAGCGAATTCGCCCAATCGCCTGGTCGATCTGGGCACGAACATAACCGGTTCGCTAGTGAAGGAGGACTGAGCCGAAGATGGCAGAGACGAAAGAGAAACTACGCGTTGGATTAATCGGCTGCGGCGGCATCTCCCGCTCGCACCTGCCGCACCTGTCGAAATCGCCTGATGTCGAGCTGGTGGGCTTCTGCGACATCGTGGTCGAGCGCGCCGAGAAGCACGTGGCGCAGTATGGCGGCAAGGCGTACGACCACGCGGACAAGATGCTCGAAGACGCGAACCTGGACGCGGCCTACATCCTGATTCCGACCTACGCGCACGGCGACCCGGAGCGCTCCTGCCTGGCGGCCAAGGTGCCATTCCTCGTCGAGAAGCCGCTCGGCCTCTATCCGGACGACCTGCGCAAGCTCAGCAAAGAGGTCCAGGCGTCCGGGCTTACCACGGTCGCGGGCTTCATGAACCGGTACCGGAAGTCGGTCAACCGCGCCCGCGAAATCCTGGAGACCGATCCGGCGATCCTGCTTGACGGCGCCTGGATCAGCGGACCGCCGGTCGACCGGGACGGCGACTACTTCGCGCGCAACCCGATCGGGCAGTGGTGGCCGGTGAAGGAGAAGAGCGGCGGCCAGTTCGTAGAGCAGGTGATCCACACGGTGGACCTGGCGCGCTACCTGGCCGGCGAGGTTAAGGAGGTATTCGCATTCGCCGCGAGGGGATTCAACAAGAAGGTTCCGAAGCTGGTGCCCAACTACACCAACGACGACGCCATGGTGGTCTCGATGAAGTTCGCGAGCGGCGCGATCGGCAACATCATGGCGAGCTGCTCGACGGCGAAGGGCGGCGGCGTCTTCCTGAACGTCTGGTCCGCGAACCACTGCACGAAGTTCACCGAGTGGGCGCACCACGCGCACATCACCAAGACGGACGATCCCGGACACGAGTACATCGTCAAGGGCGACATCGACGACATCTTCCCGACGGAAGACCGGGTCTTCATCGACGCGGTGAAGACGGGCGACCGCTCGAAGATCAAGTCGACCCACGCCGACGGCGCACGCACAACGCTCGTCTGCCTCGCCGCCAACGAGAGCCTCGAAACCGGTCAGCCCGTGACGGTGAAGTACGAATAGACTATTCTACTTCACGGTCTTGAACATCGCCAGCGCCTGCCGGATGCGGACTGGAGTGAGCTCCACGCGGGCGCTGTCCTCCAGCGAGCCCTCCGGCAGCGCCTCGATGGCGGCGAGCGCCGCCTCAAGCGCCTCCCGGATCGAGGCATCCATCTGCGGCAGCAGCGGACCGGGGCCGCGCACGATGCCGGGGTTGCGGAACGCGTTCTGCCGGCCGAAGCCGCCCATCCGATTGATGCCTGGCCCGCGGCCCGGCGGCGAGGCAAGCCAGTCCGCCGCGGCCTCGATGGCCGCGACTGCCCCCTCGCGGACACGATGGTCCCTGTCCTTCAGCCCTGCCAGCGCCGTCATCATGGTCGCCTGGCCGAACGGCGACTGGCCCTGCCAGCCGAACCGTGTCGCCGTGTCCTGCCGCGTAAGGCCGCGATAGGCCTCGGCGCGCACCTCCGGATCGGCGTCCTCCAGCATCGACTGCAGCTCCGACTGGCGATAGCCGCCGTCCAGGCCCGGCAGCGCGTGCGCGACCGCCGTGCGCACCGCGCTGTTCGGGCTATGCTCCAACGGCCGGAGCGCCTCGATCGCGCCGCTGTCGATCGAGCTGACGCGCCGCAGCGCCTCTGCCGCTTCCAGCCGCACCTCGCCGTCCGTATCCTGCAGTGCAGCCGAAAGCCTGGGGATCACGCTGTCGCCGCGGACGCCGCCGGCCTCAATCGCGCGCGCGGCGGCGATGCGTACCGGGGCGCGGGCATCCCCAAGCAAGTCGGCGATCGCGTTGAAGTCCGAGGTGTCGATTTCAGACTGGCGTCCCAGCGCAAAGCCGGCGAAATCGCGGGTGTTCGCGTCGAGATCGGTCAGCAGGTGCATCAGTGGGCGAATCGGCGCCGAGTCGCTGGTCAGCATCGTGCCGAGCGCGACCGCCGCGCCGGAGCGAACCTCGGCGGCCGGATCGGAGAGCGCCGCGATCGCCGCCGCCTCCGTCGTGTCGGCGGCGGGGCCCAGCTCCGCCAGGGCGTAGGCCGCGTGCGCGCGGACCGCCGGATTGGGCGACGCCAGCTCCGCGACGAACCTCCGGCAGTCCTTCGAATCGTCCGCCCCGCCTTCGGTCGGGCGGATCGAGATGCCGCCGCGCGAGCTGGCGACCTCCCAGCCCCGGCGCACGGGTTTCTCACCCCGCGCGGCGGCGGCAGCGTTGCGCATGCCGGTCGAGGTCAGATCGAGCAGGTCCCACGCCAGGCTGCCGGTCGGCAGCGCGATCAGCGTCTCTTCGGCCAGCTCGAAGCCGCGAGCATCGGCGTCGCGCGCGGCCCTTGCCATAGGCGGAGCCTTCGCGACCGCGGAGCCGATCGCCCCAAGGGCCTCTGCCGCGGCGCGTCGGACCAGCGGCTCACGGTCGCGCAAGGAGTGCGCCAGCGCCGGAATCGCCGCGCCGGAGGCCGCGCCGCGCGCCCCTAGCGCCGTCGCGGCGGCATATCGAACGCCGCCGTCCGAATCGGAGAGGGCGCGAAGAAGCAGCGGCGTCGGCTCCGGCGCGGTGAAGTGCGCGAGGCCGGCAACGGCGTTGAACCGGACGGGCGGATAGGGATCGGCAAGCGCCTTTTCCAGCGCCGCGGACCCGGATGGCGGCAACGGGCTGAGCCGCGAAAGGGCCATCGCCGCGCGCCGCCGCACCTCCTTGTCCTCGTCGTGGAGCAGCCTGGCGAGCACGCCGGCGGACACCTGAGGCACCGCGTCCATGCGGGCGAGCGCGAGCGCCGCGGCCGACCGAACGCCGGGCCGCGGGTCGAGCAGCAGGCGGGAGACGCGGATGCCGTAAGACTTCGCGGGGTTATCGGCGTCACCGAGGCCCGCCGCCGCGGCGAGCCGCACGCTGCGGCTGTCATCGCCCAGCGCCTTGATGAGAACCGGGGCGTAGGTGTCGGCCGGCAGCTTCAGGCGCGCCACGATCTCAACGGCGGTAAGCCGGACCGGCGAGCGCGTGTCGGAGGCCAGACGCGTAACGGCGGACACGCTCGCCTGGTCCAGCGGCGCAAACGACTCGACGGCTGCCGCGGCCCAGTGGCGTATCTGCGAATCGTCACTCTTCAGCGCGTCCAGCAGGCCGGAGTGAAACTGCGAGTCGACGCTCTGCAGCGACCGAAGCGCATGATAGGCGGCTTCGCGAACGCGGCTGTCGGTATCGTTCAGCGCCGCGAAGAGCGCGTTCATCGACGCAGGCGCCGCGGTCCCGATTCGCTCGATCGCGAAGGCGGCGGAGGCGCGTACCTCCGGCCGCGAATCCTTGAGCAGCGCGGCGACCTGCGGGCTCGCGCCCGTCGCCGCAAGCGCGCCCGTCCCGAGCGCGTTCGCCGCTGCCAACCGCACGTCCGCCGCGCTGTCCTCCAGGAGGGCGACGAGCGGCGGAGCGGCCTCGGATGCGTCCATGCCGACGTGGCCGAGCACGCGCGCCGCCGCGGCCCGCACCTCCCGCCGCGCGCTCTTTAGCAGGCCGACGAGACTCTTGGCCGCCTCGCGGGCGGCCTCGCTGCCGGGTTTCGGAGGCGAATCCTCGAGCCGGCTCGCGGCCCAGCTCTGCAGGCCGGAGTCTGAGCAGGAGAGCATCTCGATAAGGATACCGCCGGACAGCGCGCCCGCCGGCGCGACGCTCTTGATCGCGTAGCCCGCCGCGGTGCGCACTGCCGGATCGTTATCCCTGAGCGCGATCAGCAGGTCCGGAAGCGTCTCCTGCCCCGAAGATCCGAAGTGCGCGATCAGCTCCGCCGCGGACGCGCGCACGACGGCTCGCTTGTCCGACAGCAGGGCGACCGCGTCCGCCGGCTTGATCGCGGACGAGCCCGCCGCGCCCAGCACCTGGACCGCCGATGAGCGTACGTCCGCGTCGTCGTCGGCCAGCAGCGCCACGAGCGACTTCACCGCGTCGGACGGCAGCTCGGGCAGGCTTCCGAGCGCCTGGACCGCGGCCGAGCGCGCGACCGGGTTCGAATCACGGAGCAGCGCCATCGCGCGCGCGACGATCGTGTCGGCAAGCTTCGGGTCCGCGGCAGCGATCTTGCCCAGCGACGCGACCGCCGAGCCGCGCACGTCCGCCTCCGCGTCAACGAGCGCCAAAAAGAGCGGCGGCACGAATTCGGCTGCCGGCGGCCCGATCTCGCCCAGCGCGTCCGCCGCAGCCTCGCGCACCTCCGTGCGCGACTCCTTCAGCAACGCCGCGATTCGCCCGACCTGCGCGGCCGCCGGCCCGCCGATCTTTCCCAGCGCCGCGACGGCGGCGTTCCGCACCTCGGTGTCGGTGTCCTTGAGCGCATCCACGATCTGCGGCGTGGCAGCCGCGGCGGCGGCGCCCGCCTCGCCCAGGCCGTAGACGGCGTCGTACCGCACCTTCTCGTCCGGCGAGGCCAGGTCGCGCACATACTTCGCGATCTCGGCGTCGTCGGCCTTGGCCGGCGCTTCGGCCTGCGGGCGCGGCGCGGCTGCACGCATCTGCGTTGGAACAGCCGCACAGCCAACTGCGAAAAGCGCAGCGAGGGCTATTGATCGTGTCGGTCCGTTCATGGGTTGCTCCGGGTTCGTGTGGCGCGGTGTTTGTTGGCTGTTCCCGGCGTGGAAGACAGTCGCGACTTGCCGCTGCGCTTCGTAACGGTGAATTCGGATACGTAGAGCGCTATATCCGGGACCACCCTGCGGGATTGAGCGGCAGTCGGTGCCTGCGACCCCTTGAACGACTGCGGAACGGCGGCATAGTAATTCACATAGTACTTGCCGGTACGCGCTTGGCGATCGACGGCGACTAGCGCCTTCGTCGGGCTTGTGCGATCGTCCATTATCATACGCCACGCGCCCGGCTTCTCACTGTCGGCGACGACCTGCACGACACCATCTAGCTCGGCGTAGACGACCCAATATCCGTTGCTCGTCGCGTAGATCGGGTCCACGCTGTCATAACTCAAATCTATGAGTCCCGTCGCACCAGCCGATATACTACTGCTGCCCAGTCCAGGGCGATGGTCGACGCCGGCGGCTTGCCCTCTTGCCCTTACAAGAGTCGGAGGCATGGTCGCCGCCAGGAACATGGCGGCTGCCGCGAATAAAGCCCTCAGCGCAATTGCGCGGGCGGTATTGCTGTTCATCTCCGAATTGCTCGGCGGTCCTAATCACGTGGCTGTCGCTTGGAGGCCCCATAGACGGAACTACCTTCGCGGATTGAGCCCGCGAACGACGAAGTCCCGAATTTGCGGGCAGGCATTCCAGCGACGGAGTTCAACCCGGATTGTCGCCGACGGATCGGTCTCCGTCCAGTCCGAAGGGTATCGCGCAAACGCGACGAATCCGGCTTATGTCGCATCTGCCCTAACGTTACAAAGTAATAATTTCTCCGCGTTACAGCTCCGCGACATCGTTACCTACCGTCTGCCCTTCTTGCCGCCCCTCGCCTTTAGTAATGATACGATCTTGGGATCACCATCGTAGAGCGCCCAGTCCAGCGGGGTCTCGCCAAAGAGTTTCCTCGCATTAACATCCGCGCCCGCGTTTAGGAGCGCTTCAACCACATCACATCGGTGTTCCGTGATGGCATTGAAGATCGGCGTCAGGTTCGCCTCGCGTTCCCTCGCGTTTGGGTTGTCTCCCGCTTGGACGAGGATCGCCACACACCGGCCGTCTCCCACAGAAAACAAGGGCGTCAACCCCTGGAGGTCTCTAGCGTGAACATTCGCGCCCGCTTTAAGGAGTAGCTTAACGCATTCAGGATTGACTGCCCGAAAGATCGGTGTCTCGCCAAGTGCGTCTCTGGCATCGAGCTTGGCCCTCGCCTCTATTAGCGCGCGGACAATCTCGGGGTATCCATACATGGCTGCATATGTAAGCGCGGTACCATGCCACGGACGGTCACTGCCAACGGTATTGCGCGGGACCTCCCACCGCGGACTCTCTAGGGAAAACCAGCGCTCAATTTCAGTCCGGTCGTCGGTCCACTCGGTATTCGCCCCCGCCTTGATCAGCAGCTTCGCGACTTCGACGTGGCCATCCTCCGTGGCGGTCAGCAGCGCGGGCAGGTTGCCAATGTATGTGTCTGCGCTGGTACCAGAGCCGAGAAGGTCTCGGACCCTAGCCGTGTCGGAGAACTCCACCGCCTCCGCGAATGTGAGGTTTTCGGTGGCCTCGTCCCAAGAGGGCTTGAGCGCGTCCTGCATGGCGCGATTCTCGCAATATTGGATAGGCCGGTGTCCGGCCCTGTCGGTCAATTCGGCTTGCGCTCCGCTGGACAGCAACAGCCTGACTAGATCGATGTTGTCTGCGTTAACTGCTAATATAAGCGAAGTGTGGCCGTCCTTATCCCGAGCGTTAGCGTCCGCGCCGCGCGCGAGGAGGCTCCTCACCAAAGGCAGGTCTTGGTCTTGACAGGCCACCGGTAATGCAGCGTCGAGCGCAGTATTGCGCACGTGCCGGCAAGGCGGGGACGCCGCACCGGACCCAACGTTGAGTGCATTGCTGGCAGCGGGGCTGGGCGTGCCGCTGTTGCACCCGGCGATCACCGCGATGACGGACAGGGCCCCGACGCAGCGTAACTGTGCAACGTGTCTACTGCGCAGCCGGAGCGGGTGCTTAGCCATGATTTGCGGTTCCTTCGCGCTCGATCGCGGCAAGCCCGCGACTTTGCGTCAGACTAGATCACTTCCAGCCCGTCGCGGTCCGGCAGTGCCGGGAAGGCGCCGTGCGGCTCGGACTGGTACCAGAACGCCGTCGAGGCGATGTCGTCCTGCAGCGGCAGGTAGCGGCCGCCGGAGCGCCAGCCCAGTGCCTGGATCGTCACCTTCAGGTCCTCCTCGAAGCGGATGGGATCGGGGATATGCCAGCGGTACATCCCGTGGCGCTGCTGCGAGCGGTACATTCCCTCGCCGCCGGCGGAGATCACCTGCGGCATGCCAAGGTAGGGCGTCGAGAACGTGCCGTACTGCCCGGCGGGATGCTCGAAGTTCCAGGCGCCGCCGAAATAGTCCTCGGTGCCGGTGCCGGCGATCGTCGGATGCTCGGCGTCGCCGTCCAGGTAGAACTTGATCTCACCCTCCCCCCACCAGCCGGTGCTGTTCACCTGCCAGGCGAGATAGGTCCCCACGTACTGGCCCTGGCCGGTCACTCCCTCGAGCAGCGTGTGAACTTCCTTGTATTTGAGTGGGTTGGACCGGCGGAACTGCGCGTGCAGGTAGGCGGCATCGTCGGGAACGTCGGTGAGGGCGTAGGTGATCTGATAGTAGTAGCCCTTGCAGTCCTCGTCGTGCAGGTTCTCCAGCGTGATCCGCGCCGATTTGCGGAACGGCATCGACCAGTAGGAGTTGAATCCGCCGGCCGGGTTGACGGCGATCGGAAGGCTGCTGATGTTGCAGCGCTGGCACCAGCCGTTGCAGAAGAAGTCGCCTAGCGGCGTCTCGATGGAGGGCGTCGCCTCGCCGTCCCAGTAGACGCGCAGGATGAGGCGGCGCCAGTGAGTGGGATGGACCGTGTTCCAGATATGCTGGATGGCGCCGGGGCCCTGGATATCCGCGAGCGTCACGGTGGAGTTCGCGGGGATGTGGATGGAAGGCGACACCTTCCAGCCGCGGCCGAGGTCGCGAGCCGCGTTGGCGCCGGTGCCCTCGGTGGCCACCGCAGCCTTGCCCTTTTCGCCCGTGAAGTTCTCGGCGCTTATGGAGCGCGTCTTCGCGTTCGAGAGACGCCACACGTTCTGAAGATCGACCGCCAGCCCGTTGAATTCACTCACCTAATAGGCTCCCCGCGTAATGTTCTTGCACGGCCGGTAAAGCAATAAAACACCGACGAACCCGGCGCGGCATGGTTACGCTCATTAGCCGGTGCGCGCCGCGAATCCTACATCCATTTCTCGATCTGTTTCACATCTATGTCCGAAAGCGGCGAGTCCATCCGGCGCTGCGGTCGTACAATAGGGACATGGAACTCAGCAGCGACCTCTGTTACCAGGCCCTCCGGGCGCGCGACCGGCGCTTCGACGGCCACTTCTTCGTCGGCGTCACCTCGACCGGCATCTACTGCCGGCCCGTCTGTACCGCCAAACTTCCGAAGCGCCAGAACTGCACCTTTCACCGCTCGGCCGCCGCTGCCGAGCGCGCCGGATTCCGGCCCTGCCTGCGGTGCCGGCCCGAGCTGGCGCCCGGAAATGCCCGGGTCGACGCCGTCGGGCGGCTGGCGGCGGCCGCGGCGGACCGGATCGAGGAGGGCGCCCTGAGCGAGGGCGGGCTGGAGGAGCTCGCGGCCGAGCTCGGCGTAAGCGGGCGGCACCTGCGGCGCGTGATCGAGCAGGAGTTCGGCGTGACGCCGATCGAGCTGGCGCAGACCTCGCGCCTCCTCCTTGCAAAGCGGCTGCTTACCGACACTGACCTGCCCGTCACCGAGATCGCCTTCGCCAGCGGCTTTTCCAGCCTGCGCCGCTTCAATGCGCTCTTCCGCGAGCGATACCGGCTGAACCCGACGGGCCTCCGCCGGACGCGGGGCGCCGGCTCAGCAGCGGGCTTCCTGGCCTGCGAGATCGGCTACTGCCCGCCGCTGGACTGGGACGGGCTGCTCGACTTCCTTCGCCCGCGCCTATGCCGCGGCGTCGAGGCCATCGACGGCGGTCGGTTCTCGCGCGCGCTTGCGATGTGCGGCCACCGGGGCTGGGTCGCGGTCGAGCCGGCTGCCGGGAGGGAGGCGCTGCGCGTCGAGGTGTCGCTCTCGCTCGCGCCCGCCCTCCGTGCTGTCCTCGCGACTGTCAAGCGCGTCTTCGACCTGGGCGCCCGCCCGCGGCAGATCGCCGAGGCGCTCGGCCCGCTGGCGGCGGCGCATCCCGGAATGCGCCTGCCCGGCTCGTTCGACCCGTTCGAGACCGCGGTCCGTGCGATACTGGGCCAGCAAGTAAGCGTCGCCGGTGCGCGGACACTCGCCGAGCGGTTTGCCCGCGCGTTCGGCGACCCGGTCCAGATCCCCGTTCAGGTCGGAGATTCCGCGGCGGGAGCATTAGGGACGGACTCGCTGCTCACGCACTATACGCCGACCGCGGAGCGCATCGCGGCGGCCGACCCGTCGGAGCTTGCCGCGCTCGGTATCCTGCCGGCACGCGCCCGAACCATCGTCCTGCTGTCCAGGGAGATCGCCGAGGGGCGGATCGCGCTGAGGCCGGGCCGCGCCGCCGAGCGGACGGTCGCGCAGTTGTGCGCGCTGCCCGGGATCGGCGAATGGACCGCGAACTACGTGGCGATGCGCGCTCTGGCCTGGCCGGACGCGTTCCTGCCGACCGACCTTGGCGTTCGAAAGGCGCTCGGCGATCCTGGCGTGAAGCGCATTCTGGAGATCGCTGAGCCGTGGAGGCCGTGGCGCGCTTACGCGACCATGCACCTGTGGAGATCGCTGGAGGAGAGGAAATGAGCACCTTCTACTGCTTTGTCGAGAGCCCGATCGGGCCGCTGCTGGTCACCTCGGACGGCGCCTCCGTAACCGGCGTCTACATGGACGCGCACAAAGGCGGCGCGGCCGTCGGCGCCGATTGGATCGAGTGCGCGGATCGGCAGCCGCTCGCGGAGGCGAGACGCCAGCTCGATGCCTACTTCGCCGGCGCGCTCACGCGCTTCGACCTGCCGTTGGCGCCCTGCGGCACTCCGTTCCAGCGGCGCGTCTGGCGAGAGCTGCAGACCATCGGCTTCGGCGAGACCGTCTCCTACGGCGAGATCGCGCGCCGGATCGAGCTGCCGAGCGCCAGCTGCGCCGTCGGGCTGGCGAACGGCCGCAACCCGGTTTCGGTCATCATTCCCTGCCACCGGGTCATCGGCGCGAACGGCAAGCTGACAGGCTACGGCGGCGGCTTGCCGCGCAAGGCGGCGCTGCTGGACTTCGAACGGGCGGTGCTGGCGGGTGGGCCACAGACCGTCCGCCCGATCCAGCCGGACCTGTTCGCCACTCCGGAATAGGGCGCCCGCAATCAAGAGAATCATGGTCCGGACACTCGTGCGCGCCGCTTCCGCTCCTCTTGTACCGGTCTGGTACACTATCCGCATGAACGAAACCAATCCGACGGACCAACTGCCCGCCGAATTCAGCCCTGACGAGATCGATGCCTGCATGCGGGTCCTTCAGCGGGTCGCGAACGCGCCGGGAAGCCTGAGGCGGGACGCACGGTTCAAGGCGCTTATCGCCAAGATCTACAAGGAGACCCGGCGGGACGAACAGCGGGACGAGCGGTGGCGCCGGCTGACCGAGGATCGGGCCGTCCGCGCCGCGACCGGCATGGTGGCCTTCCAGCGGGACGCCGTAGCGCCTGCCCTGGCCGCAATTCCACCCGCAGCCGCGCCTCCGGAGGTGGCTCTCGGCGATTCCGAGGCCGGCGCGCCCCGGCGGACGCTTCACGAGCCGGACACGTGCTATATCTGTAAGTCGCAGTTCACCGAGGTCCACTTCTTCTATCATCTGCTCTGCCCGGCCTGCGCCGCGTTCAACTACGGAATGCGGCGCCTTCGCGCCGACCTGGCGGGCCGAACGGCGCTCATCACCGGTGGGCGCGTGAAGATCGGCCACCAGGCTGTGCTCCGGCTCCTGCGCGATGGCGCCCGCGTCATCATCACCACGCGCTTCCCGAACGCAGCTGCCCGCCGGTTCCACGCCGAGCCGGACAGCGCCGATTGGGCCTGCCGGCTTCAGGTCTATGGCTTGGACCTGCGTAATATCCCGGCCGTCGAGCGGTTCGCGCGCCACCTGATCGCCACGGAGCCGGCCCTGGACATCCTGATCCACAACGCCGCGCAGACGGTCAAGCGGCCGCACGGGTTCTACCGAGAGCTGGTCGCGCTGGAGCAGTCGCCGCAGGCGGCCCTGCCGGCCGGCGCGCGGGCGCTCGTGCGGCAGGCCGGAGCGCCCGCGGAGATCGGGCCGGGCCTTCCTCAGGCGCTTGCTCCCTTCGCGCCGGACGTGCTGCCGGCCGATTCGCTGGAGGATAATGAGGAGCGGGCCGACTCGCGCGCGGTCAATAGCTGGCTGCTGCGGCTGGACGAGGTGAGCGCCGGCGAGATGTTGGAAGTCCAGCTCGTCAACTCAGTTGCGCCGTTCCTGCTCAACAGCCGCCTCAAGCCGCTAATGATGCAGTCGCCTTTTGCGCGCCGCTTCATCGTCAACGTCTCCGCCGTCGAAGGGCAGTTCCGCCGCCATAAGACCGTCTTTCACCCGCATACGAACATGGCCAAGGCGGCGCTGAACATGATGACCCGGACTTCAGGGGAGGACTACGCGAAGGACGGCATCTACATGAACAGCGTCGATACCGGCTGGGTGACCGACGAGAACCCCACTCCGAAGAGGACGCGCAACCAGGAGGACCGCGGCTTCTTCCCACCGCTCGACATCGTGGACGGCATGGCGCGCATCTACCACCCGATCGCGCACGGCATCACCCTCCCCGAAGAGCCGCTCTACGGCCATTTCCTCAAGGACTACGCGCCCTGCCCGTGGTGAAGCGCGGTAGCTGGTAGTTGGTAGCTGGTAGTCGGTGGGAGGGGAAATGTGGCGTCTACGTCTACCACGAGACGGCGCGGTCGACCAGCAGTCCGATCAGGCTGCCGATGACTACGTCCCGGACGTGGTGGCGACGGAGGACGATGCGCGCCAGGCTTATTCCGGCCGCGGGCAGGAACCAGGCGGCCGCCGGTCCGGCGTGCTCCGCGCTGCAGAGAGCGGCCAGGACCATGGTATTCGCGGAATGGCCGCTTGGGAAGCTGCCTCTCTGCCCGCTATCGGGCCGGCGCTCCGGCACGGTCTGCTTCAGCGCCTGCACGATTGCCGCGGTGAGGCCGAGCGCCGTCGCCGTCCTGGCAAGCTTCTCCATGCAGTGCTTACTGTCGCAGAGCGCGGGCCAAACGCTGGCCGCCGCGAGGTACGAAACGTAGCATATATTACAGAGCCATCCGCCCAGTTTTCTGTCCATGGTCTCCAGTCCGTCACGAGTATCCAGGTGCGTAACGGACGGCCGAAATCGGCGCCATGTTCCGGTAACACCGTTGCTGGCACCTGGTTGCTGGAAGGCGGTATCCAGCTACCAACTACCAGCTACCAGCTACTCTTTAACGATGGAGGCTTTGAGCGTGATTACGAGCTCCGAGCGGCTCTTGTCGCGGCCATCGCGGCGGAAGAGCTGGCCGAGGAAGGGCAGGTCGCCGAGAATGGGGAGCTTGCGCACCGACTTCGTCTCGCTCTCGTTCAGCAGGCCGCCGATCACCAGTGTCTCCCCGTCCTTCAGCCGGACGGAGGTGTTGACCGTTCGGCGCGAAATCGTGGGCAGGGAGATGCCGTTCGCCTGCGTGTCGAGCTGAAGCAGGCTGCCGACCTCCGGGTTCACCTTCAGGTTGATCGTTCCGTCCGGATTGCCCACGGCCTCCACGTTGAGCTCCACGCCCACGTTCACCTGGCCCGTCTCCAGCGTCGTGCCGTTCTGGTTGATCTTCGTGCCGAGCAGATAGGTCACCTCGTCGCCGATGAATATGCGCGCGCGGTGATTGTAGAGCGCCATCACCTTCGGGCTGGCGAGCAGTCGCGCCTTGTTCTGCAGGATCGCTGCCTCGAGCGCCGCGTTGAAGCTGATCGCGTCGCGGCTTAGCCGGCCGAAGACGACGTCGGTCCACTTGCCATGGCTCGTGGGCTTGCCGAGCGTGAACGAGCTTGTCGTGCCGGTCGGCGCAAAATCCCACGTGATACCGATCGCGCGGCTCGCGTCTTCGCTGATGTCCAGGATTTTGGCTTCGATCAGGACCTGCGGCACCGGCACGTCGATCTCGGTCAGCAGGTCGATCGCCCGCTGGACCGCTTCCGCGCTGCCGCGCAGGATGATCTGCCGAATGAACTGGTCGGCGATACTCACGTCCGGCGAAACGGGACCCGTTGGTGGGGGCGCCGCCTTCTTGTCCTCCGTGCCGAGCGCCTCGCCCTTCGGCGTGTCGCGGATGAACCGCGGCTGCGGGCCGAGCACGGCCGTCACCTCCGGGACCGTCTGCTTGATGATCTCAACCAGATCCCTCGGGGTGGCGGCGCGCACCATGTACACCTTGATGATCGCGCCCTGGACAGCAGCGGGCGCCGGGGCCTGGCTTGGAGCAGCGACCTTTGGCGTGACGGCCTGCGCACCCGCCGCCTGCGCCTCGTCGCCCGTGGTCCCGATCGCTCCGACACCGGCCGCAGGAGCGTGAGAGGCCGCCAGGGCGAGCAGCAGCATCGCGGCGGCAAGATCGGGCGCACGGCGCATGACATTACCATGCACGGCGGCGTGACAGACGCCGCGGCTTCGGCCTGTGGTGGGATGGAACGTACGGCGCATTGGCCATCGATCCGCCGGCGTTGCGCGTGTCGCGCCAAGCATCGACGCGACGATCCGCGACAGGCGGCGTGCCGCTCGCCCGGGCCGCCGATCTATGAAGGTTCGCGGGCACGGACCGGCGGCTGGCGCAAATCCGCGCTTGTTTGTTGGCATCGTGTCTTCCACCGAGAAGAGTGCCTGTCCGTCGGCGAACAGGCGCTGCGTGAAATGGGCGCTGCGGGGCGGACCGGCAACCGGAATCCAGCAGCCGGGCGAGGAATCCTGATCAGTATTATACACGCTGCAATTGATTACGACGATTTCAGGCGTGGGGCGCGAAGGGCGTGCGCGCGATGATCGGGGGACGCAAACGATGTTCTGCTCGTCGCAGGCCGGCGGCGACCGCGCGGTGCAGGAAGCGAACTATTCGCCACTTACGGCAAACGCCAGATCGTCCCAGCCCGACCCGAGGAGCCGCAGCCGCGCGGGCGCCAGCTCCGGGGACTGCCGCACAATCAGGCGCGCCGCCCGCTCGGGCGTTAATTCGACGTCGGCGTCCCAGGCGTTCGGCTCGATTGATCCGTTTGCATCACTCGTCACCGGAGCGACCGCATGCCTGGTGAGCGAAGTTGCCCGGCGGGACCATGCGCCACGGTTCACGCCCGTCAGAGCCAGCCGGCCCCCCGCTGAAATGGTTGCCGAGGCGTGCCGCGGAGTCGGTCCCGGCCTCGGCCGGCCTGAGCATCGATGATACCGCCTTCACCGGCCATTTCGCGCCTGCGCGCCAGCGCGGCGCGATGAGGGCGCAGCTCTTGGTTCGGGCTTGCCGCCCGTGGATAGCACCGTCACGGGCGAGCCATCGCGCGCTGGCGGGCGCTGCGCCGCAGCTCGAGCAGCGGGCGGGGAAGGCAGGCGGCCAGCCACCAGCCGAGCCGTACGGCGGTCGGACGGCGGCGCAGCGCCTGGAGCAAATAGTTGCGCGCCGGAGCGACGCGGCGGTGGTAGAGCAGGAGGCGGCCCTGCTCGTCGAGCGTGCGGAGGCGCTTGGCCTCGACGGTCGCCGCGTCCAGGCCGAGCCGCGCCGCCACGCTGGCGATGTTGGCGATCTCGGCGCGCGCGTAGCTCTCGTGCCGGCTCGTGAGATGGCCGGCCTCGCAGATATACCGGATCAGGTCGTGGCGGCAGGTGACGATCTCCCAGCCCGCCGCTGCCATGCGCAGCCAGAGGTTGTAGTCCTCCACCGAGATCAGCGCGCGGTCCTCGTCGCAGTCGCCGACCTCGCACCAGGCCGCGCGGCGCACCAGTGCCGACGAGTTGGCGATACAGTTGCGCTCCCAGAGCCGGTCGAAGCCGACCGTGTCCGGGACGGCGTCGGCCGTCTGGCGCGTGGCGTGGACGAGCCCGACCCGCTCGCCCGCGGTGAGCGGAAGCTGCTTCTCGAGCTTCTCCGGAAGCCACGCGTCGTCGGCGTCCAGCAGGCCGATCCAGTCGCCGGCGGCTTCGCGCACGCCGTGATTGCGCGCCGCACCGGGACCGGCGTTAGCCTGGCGGAGTACGCGCACGGAGGGCCATCCTCGCTCGACGACCTCCGCGGTGCCATCCGTCGAGCCGTCGTCCACGACGATGGTCTCGATAGGCGCCACCGACTGCGCGCGTACGCTTTCCAGCGCGCGGCCGATGAAGCCGGCGGCGTTATAGGCCGGAATCACGACGCTTACTCGTATCGGCACGGTGGGAGAATCAGGCATGCCCTGCTATCGCCTCGCGTCGGGTTCGGCCGGCGCCCTGGAGCACCGTATCGTACATATCGAATATCTGCTGGAGGATGACGGGCTCGGAGAAGCAGCTTTCGGCGTGCTCGCGCGCGGCGCAGCCGAGCCGCCGCCGAAGGCCGTCGTCGCAGAGGCGCGCGAGCTGCTCCGCCAGGGCGCCCTCGTCCGAAAGGTCGGCGAGCAGACCGGCGGGCCCGGCCATCCAGCGGAAGGTCGGCGTGTCGCTGCAGATTACCGGCAGGCCGGAGGCGATCGCCTCGAGTACCGCGATCGGCATCATCTCGGTCAGGGAGGCGAGCGCGAACATGTCCGCCGCGCGGAACAGGTCCGGCATCTGGGAGCGCGGAATGCCCTCCAGGAAGAGGACGTCGTCGCCGAGAAGCCGCCTGCCGTAGTCGATCAGCTCCGGCGTGTCGGCCTCCGCGCCGCCTGCGACCACGAGCGTCGCGGGCGTGGAGGCCGCGCGCCGAAACGCGGCAAACTCGTCGATGAGATAGTCGATCCGCTTGTGGTGGCGCTTGATCGCGGCCACGCAGAGAACGATGAGCCGGTCCTGCGGCAGCTCCCACGCGGCGCGCGCCGCGGCGCGGTCGCCGGGCCGGAACAGCGCCGTGTTGACGAAGTTGCCAACCGCGAAGCTCTTCTGGCGCGCGGGCCGGTGCGGCTCATAGTCGTCCCTGTAGCAGGGAGCCAGATGCTGGAGATAGGAGTATTTCCGGAGCATTCGGAGCGGCTCCTCGGTGCCGTGCGCCAGGATCACGCGGGGCCGCGAGAGTCGCGCGCGGTACAGCCGCTCCAGCATCAGGCCGACGAGCGAGTCCTGCGTGTGGACGAGATCGTACCCGCTGCGAACGAGCGGCCAGAGGCTCCAGCCGAAGGTCGTCTGCTCCACCTGGTAGCCCTGTCCCATACCAAAGCGCCAGCCACCGACGCGTGCGAATCGCTGTGTCAGGCGGGCCGCCTCCGGCGCGAAGCGGTGCACGCACGGCACGACGACCTGCCAGGGCGCGACGGCCTTGCCGCCGCCCTGGAAGAGGGTGACATCCGCACCGGCGCGATGCAGGGCGGTCGCGAGATCGGCGGCCCAGGTCTCCACGCCCCGCGAGATGTGGCCCAGCCCGCTGCACGCGATGGCGATTCGCGGGCGACTTGACCCGCGTGAATTGGCAGATTCTAGGTGCATTTCGTTGTCGAGTCCCACTTACGGGCCGGCGGTTGAAACCGCGTCTGACAAAACAGCAGTCGGCGTGCCCCGACAAGCCGGCGGCCTGTGCCGCTCCACGGAGCGCGATAACCCGGCGCCGGTGCCCGCGCAGGGCGGGTGCGGCCTGCGCCGACAAGCCGGCGGCCTGTGCCGCTGCACGGAGCGCGATAACCCGGCGCCGGTGTCCGCGCAGGGCGGGTGCGGCCTGGCGACTCAAGTCGCGGCTGACAAAACAGTGGTCGGCCTGCGCCGACAAGCCGGCGGCCTGTGCCGCTCCACGAAGCGCGATAATCCGGCGCCGGCGCCCGCGCAGGCGGTGCGGCCTGGCGACTCAAGTCGCGGCTGACAAAACAGTGGTCGGCCTGCGCCGACAAGCCGGCGGCCTGTGCCGCTGCACGAAGCGCGATAACCCGGCGCCGCTGCCCGCGCAGGCGGGCAATTGTCCTGTCAGGCGCGACTTTAGTCGCCGGCCAAATCTACCCCAACAGTCGATCGTAGATTGCCGTCGTCTTCGCCAGCATCTGCTGCACAGTGAAGCGCTCGGCTACGCGGCGCGCGCCGGCGGCCCCGTACTCAGCTGCGCGGGCCGGGCACTCGATCAGGGCGCAGATCGCGCGAGCCAGCGCCGCCGGGTTGGCCGGGGGAACGAGCAGGCCTGTCTCGCCCTCCGCAATCGCTTCCGGCACTCCACCCACCGCCGTCGCGATGACCGGCAGACCGGTAGCAGCGGCCTCAAGGATCGCGATCGGGAAGGCCTCGACCAGCGAGGCCTGGACGAACGCGTCTGCCGCGTCGAGCAGCTCGCCGACGTCACTGCAGAAGCCCATCAGACGCACGTTCCCACCAACGCCGAGCTCCTCGACGAGAGCGCGCAGAGCCGCCTCATCCGGTCCGGTCCCGGCGACCGCCGCCATGACGCGCGGGTGGCGCGCGGCAACGGTGGCGACGGCCCGCACCAGGTGCTCCTGGCCCTTATAGCGGTGCAGGTTGCCGACCGTCGCGGTGACGAACGCGTCCGGCGGCAGACCGAGACGCTCGCGGGCCTCGGCGCGGGTCCAGCGCCGCGCCACCCGCTCCAGCCGGATGCCGTTGTGGATCACGGTCACGCGGGCGGCGGGCAGGCCGCAGCGCGCGTCCCACTCACGGCGCGCGACGTCGCAGCAGGCGATCACGTGATCCAGCGATCGCATGCTGGCGCGCTCGAGCAGCCGGAAGCGCGGACCGCTGCGCGTTCCGTCCAGATCGTAGGACGGCAGCACGTGCAGCGTTCCCATGACCGTTGGCACACGCGCCAGCCGGGCGGCGACCGGCGCCGGCTCCGCGCCCGTGTTGTTGCTGTGCACGAGATCGACGCTGCGCCGGCGAAACAGCCGAACGAGGCGCGCCGTATCCCTTGCCAGCCCGGCCGACCAGCTCACCGCGGCCGGCAGGCGCACGGTAACTGGAAGCTGGTAGCTGGTAGCTGGTAGCTGGTAGTCGGTTCCTGGTTCCTGGCCGCCGCCGTAAACCATTTCGACGCCAAGCTGCGACAGGTCCTCGTGCCAGGGGCGCGGCTCGGGCGCAAAGAAGACGGGCTCGTACCGGTCACGGTCGAGCGCGCCGATGATCTCCGCCAGGTAGCGGCCGGTGCCCGCGCGAAGCGCGCCGTCGTCGAAATAGCCTATGCTCCGTCTCGCCATATTCCCTGACGTTACCGGTCTGGCCGCGTCATGCGCTCAGGCGCTGAAGAGGACCGATACTTCGTTTTGCCACACTTTAGGGCGCTGCCACAGGCGATTCTAGCGCCGGAGCGCGAATGCCAGCAGCGCAATGAACGTGATGGACGCGACGCAGATCGCAAGAATCGTCCACGCGTCGGTCCATCGCTCGCGGGGCGTCAGCGAGAAGTCGCGCGACGGTCCGAGGTACGCGATCTGCTGCGCCAGCGGCAGCGAGATCAGCAGATACAGGACCGGCACGTAGGTCCGGGAGATCCAGAACGCGCCGACAAGAAAAGCCGCGAGCGCGAGCCGCGACCCGATGCGATCGAAGCGCTCCTGCGTGGCCATGTCCGTCTTGGGCGGGCCGGCGACCGGTGTTCTTCGCGGCCGAGTCGCGCGGCCGGCCGCCCCGTGCGTCGCCGCGCCCGCGTCCGGGGCCGCGCCGGCCCGGGACGCCTGCGAGGCCGGCGGCGGCGCACGCGGACCGTCCGTGGCGGGCATGGCGCGCGACTCGGCCGGCGCCTCCACCACCTTTCGCCTGCGCAGGCCGCGGAACGCATAGTAGAGGCAGCCGATCCAGCAGAAGTATCCCGGCAGGCCCAGCTCTGCATAGCACAGGACGAACGAGTTATGCGCCGTGTAGCCGTCGTTCAGCAGCGGGAACTGGCCGTATCCTGCCCCGGTCACGGGATTCGCGAGAAAGAGCAGCGTACCGGTATGCCAGAACCGGAACCGGCTGCTCGCCGACTCTTCTTTCGCATCCATCTGGTGGAATCGGCTGGGCCCGTACTTTATCGCGCCGGCCCCGATGACCAGCAGCAGCGCAAGCGCGATCCACCTGGATCGCGAAGTGATCAACAGGAAGGCGCCCACCGTGACGATCAGCGCCAGCATCCCGCCGCGCGAGTTGGTCAGGTAGATCGCCCATACCATGGACGCCGCGGCCAGTGCGTAGAACCAGCGCCGCGGTCCGCTCGCGGCGGCCGCGCTGCAGAGGGTCAGCCCGAGGCCGCCGACAATCGTGGCTGAGAGATCGTTCGGGTCATTGAAGATGCCGGTCGCCTCGGCCTGCATGATCCCGCCGCGGTTGAACGCGATCCCCAGGTAGTAGTGAACGATCGAGAAGAGCGAAAGGTAGACCGTGAAAAAGACGATCGCATTCGACAGGGCGCGATAGCGGGCCGGAGTGCGGACCAGATTGCAGGTCATAAGGACCAACGCAACGAGGCGGCTCACGTCCTGCAGGGCGGCCAGCGTATCGCCATGTGCCATTGTCGACGCGACGACGATGGCTCCGAGGGCGAGGAGCAGTCCGTTGACCGGGAACAGGACCGGCCCCTCGCGATCCATGATCTTCTGAAAAATGACGCTGACCGATGCCACGGCGGACACGATCAGCGTGAAGTGCAGGCCTGCCAGCGCGGGGATCGTCTCCTCCGGCCGCGCATACAGA
>DATGJU010000405.1:0-2739 GCA_035295045.1 Chthonomonadaceae bacterium | reverse complement strand
AGAGCAGCACGAGGCCGTATAGAAGGGTGCAGATGGAGAGGAGCGCCGCGGGCCGGCGGCGCCTGCGCGTCGTCGCAGCGGATGCCGCGAGCGCCCTGTCGGCTCGCGGCGCGGTCTGTTCCGTCACCATCGCGCCCGCTTCCAGACCAGGGCCGCCGGGGCTGCCGGCCCACACGGGAGCCGCTGGAGCCGCACCAATTGTCTTACCAGGTACACGAAGAACAGAGCCCCCTGCTGCCGGACATTCTCGCTCCCGGCCTCGATGTGGTCATCGTCGGCGCTGCGCCGAGCCACTGGTCCGCGGATGCCGGCCACTACTACGCCGGCCCGACGAACAAGTTCTGGCTCGTCCTCCACCAGTCCGGCTTTACGCCGCGCCGTCTTCGGCCCCAGGAGGATTGCGAGGTACTGAATTATGGCATCGGATTGACGGGAATCTTCAAGAATCTCTCCACAAGCGCCAACCATCTTCTGCCGCAGCCGTCGCCGGAGCGGCGCCTGGCGCTGCGAGAGAAGCTCACCGCCCTCGCGCCCCGCTTCCTCTGCTACAACGGCAAGGATGTCTACAAGATGTGCACCGGCCGGACGTGCATCGATTGGGGCGAGCAGCCGGAGCGCACTGGGGAGTCGCGCGTGTTCGTGGTGGTCAGCTCCAGCGCCCGCGCCGACGCCTGGGCGTGCGAGCGGCTGGAGCTGTACCGCGAGCTGAAGAGCCTTGTGTCGCAGTCTTAGCTACGCGATCAACTCCGGCACGACCGTGCCATACACGTCGGTCAGGCGGAAGTCGCGGCCGGCGTACCGGTAGGTCAGCTTCGTGTGGTCGAAGCCGAGCAGTCGCAGCACCGTCGCATGCAGGTCGTGGACGTGGACGGGATTCTGTTCCGCCTTGAACCCGAAGTCGTCCGTCGCCCCGTAGACCTGGCCGCCCTTCACGCCGCCGCCCGCCAGCCAGTAGGTGAAGCCGTGGTGATTGTGGTCGCGGCCGTTCCGCTTGCCCGCGTTCGAGCCTGGCGTGGGAAGCTCGACCGTCGGCGTGCGGCCGAACTCGCCGCCCCAGATCACGAGCGTGTCCTCCAGCATCCCGCGCTGCTTGAGGTCCTTCAGGAGCGCGCCGATCGGCTGGTCCGATTCGTGCGCGAGCTGCTTGTGGCCGGCCTCGATGTCGTCGTGGTTGTCCCAAGGCTGGCCGGCGCCGTGGTAGACCTGGATGAACCGAACCCCCCGCTCCAGGAGCCGCCGCGCGATCAGTATCTGCCGGGCGTAGACTCCGTCGCCGTACATTTTGCGCACGTGCTCCGGCTCCCGGTCGATGTCGAACGCGTCGGTGGCGTCCATCTGCATCCGGTAAGCGAGCTCGAACGACTGAATCCGCGATTCGAGCTGCGCGTCGTTCTGGCGCGCCTCGAGGTGGCGCTGGTTCAGCCGCTGGAGCAGATCGAGCTGAGCCCGCTGCTCGGGCTGCGTGACATAGTTGTTCTTGATGTTCGCGATCAGCTTCTGGATGTCTGTGTGCGACGTGTCGACGTAGGTGCCCTGGAAGATGCCGGGCAGGAAGCCGGACTGCCAGTTCTGCGTATCCTGGATCGGATAGCCGCGCGGACACATCGCGATGAAGCCCGGCAGGTTCTGGTTCTCCGTGCCCAGGCCGTAGGTCACCCAGGAGCCCATGCTCGGCCGGATTAGGCGGGCCTCGCCGCAGTTCATCAGCATGAGCGACGGCTCGTGGTTCGGCACGTCCGCGTGCATAGAACGGATAATCGCCATCTCGTCGACGTTCTCCGCGATGTGCGGGAAGATGTCGCTCACCTCGATGCCGCTCTGCCCGTGCTTGCTGAACGTGAACGGAGAGCGATAGCAGGTGCCGGTCTTGCGCTCGGTAGGCAGATTGCTGTAGGGCAGCGGCTGGCCGTGGAACTTCGTCAGCATCGGCTTCGGGTCGAACGTATCGACGTGCGACGGTCCGCCGTTCATAAAGAGGAAGACGACTCGCTTCGCCTTGGCCGGGAACTGCGGCGCCTTCACGGCCATCGGCATCGTAGCCGCCGCCGCCATGCCGCCCTGCGCCCGCGCCGACTCCTCGCCCAGCACGCCGGCGAGGCCCAGCGCCGCAAATCCGTTCCCCAGCCGGCTCAGGAGCTGCCGGCGCGTCAGGAAACTATCCTCGAGCTGTGGGCCGTGCTTCGACATCGTGGTTCCTCTTCCCTCACCTCGCATCCGTGATGCGGCGCCCGATTACGTGTGCTTCACGAATATGCTCTGGATCACGTTCGTGGCGTGCTCGCACTTGTCGATCGCGAGCTCCGTCATGTCGTAGATCTCTTTCCATTTTATCACAAGAATCGCATCGTGCTCCGGGGCGTTCAGCAGCGTGGCGAGCGCCTGCCGATAGATCTC
This sequence comes from Chthonomonadaceae bacterium, assembly GCA_035295045.1. Classification (GTDB taxonomy): domain Bacteria; phylum Armatimonadota; class Chthonomonadetes; order Chthonomonadales; family Chthonomonadaceae; genus DATGJU01. The sequence continues at coordinate 345 of DATGJU010000405.1, read as the reverse complement.
GTCGCTCTCGTGCTCGATGAGGCGCATCCGCTCGATCAGCTCGTGCAGCCCGGCGCGATCCTTGGTAGTGCGCATCCGCCCGATGGCCTCGCGGGCCAGCGTGGTGGCGGCGACAAGCTGTGCGACAAGCGGCTCCAGATCCGGCCGCGGCGCCGGCAGCCGGTACAGCGCGATGCGCGCCGTCGCCGCCTCGATGTGGTCCGTGATGCCGTCCAGCTCGCCGGACAGCGCGTGCAGGTCGCGCTTGCCGATGGGAGCCCCACTCGATGAGTCGATTATCTTGGACAATTGTTGCGCAAGCTTGTCGCCCTCGTGCTCGATTTCGTCGACCTGCGACACGAACTC
>DATGJU010000404.1:0-15512 GCA_035295045.1 Chthonomonadaceae bacterium | reverse complement strand
AATCTGCGCCTTCCGGCCGGGACAGAGCCAGTGGCGCAGGAAGATGCGCTCCTGCTCCGCCCGGAACAGCCCCGGGTCGACGTAGTAGCGGCCCGGCAGCGTCATCGCCCCCGGCGACCAGGCCTCCACAGGTTTGACGAGACCCGTCTCGATCTCCTCCGCCTCCGAATTGCTGTGCAAGAATTACGATCGCAAGGCTGCGCCGATTGTGTCCTGAACCGGCTTCCTCGCGCCTACCGGAACCACGGTGCGATACGAGACTGCGGCCTTCAACCAAACTTGCGTCCGCTCAGGACTCAGCGCCACCGTTCGCCGCGCGCATCGGCCGGCGGAGGCTCGTCTACACGCTAAGGTACAATGAACAAAACTAATGATGTGAGGATCACCGATGAGTTCCGCGCTGCGCGACGCCGAAGAGTTGCTTTCCGGAATGACCCGCGCCGAAAAGGCGCAGCTGCTGCAACTGGTAGTGCGCGACCTTGGGGACGCCGCACCGGGAATTGAAAGCGTACCGGGCGTCTGCGGCGGCGAGCCGTGCATCGTCCGCACACGAATTCCTGTCTGGCTGCTCGAACAGGCAAGGCGATTGGGCACGAGCGAGGCCGACATCCTTCGCAGCTTTCCGAGTCTCCGCGCGGAGGATCTGGCCAGTGCATGGTCCTATATCCGCGGCCATCGCGCTGAAATCGACGCGCAAATCGCTGAGAACGAGAGCGCGTGACATGGCGCGCTTATATGCAAACGAGAACTTCCCCCTTCCGGCAGTCGAGGAGCTTCGGCGACTCGGACACGACGTCCTGACCACACACGATGCAGGCAAGTATGGCCAGGCCATCCCTGATGCGGACGTGCTCGCGTTTGCCCGTTCGGAAGAGCGCGCGGTCTTAACTCATAATCGAAAGCGTTTCATCCGATTGCACACAGAAGCCCCCGATCACGCGGGGATCATCGTGTGCCCATTCGACGCCGATTTTGCTCGGCAGGGGAAAGCCGTCGACGCGGCACTTGCCGCCCATGGCGAGCTTTCGGGCATCTTGTTGCTAGAGAATCGACCGGCTAACGCGTAGGCAGGCGCTTACTCCAGCACTACGTACATCGCGTCTGGCGGCAGTTTTAGCGAGCAGCCGCCAGCGACACGCCTGATGGGTATCTCCCTCGCGGGATAGCCTGCGGTGTCCAGTACTACCGCTTTCATGATGTTCGGGTTCTTCAGACTCAGTGTGACATCTGTATTCTGGATTTGCCACGGCATCGCGCCCGTCTTCACGATCTCGAATCCGTGGAACGTCTGCTTGCCGTCGTCGCTCTTGAAGTCCGACGGACGGCTCTGCCAGCCGGTTGGCCGGACGTAGGTGCCGACCTGCGCAAGTATGCGCCGCGACGCGGCGAGCGGCTGCCCGTCCATCGAGACGACCGCCACGGTCGCGTAGTCGTTGCCGGAGCGAATCGCCACGTCGGAAAGCGCGATCTCACCGTGCTTTCGCAGGAAGCCGGTCGCGCCCTGGGCCTTCGGCGCGTCCAGCGTGAACAGGCCATCGCCGTAGTCGAGCTGGATCTCTCCGGTCGCGCTGCGTACGACCTTTTTCGCTGGATCGATAAACCGAGTCAGGTCGGGGACCCGGCTCTTCTCGTGCGAGCCGCCGTACTTCGCTTCGACCGGCCCGACGAGAAACGCCAGCGGATCGACGCCCTTCTGAACGACCGACTTCTCGCCGGAATTGCCGGTGAACCTGTTCGGGTCGAAGCTCTTGTCCTCGGCGATCATTGGCGTCCTGCGGTCCCACAGGTCCTCCAGCGTCCGCTCCTCGTGAACCACCGGTTCCGCCTGCTTCACATAGCCCTGCCGGTACATCAGCGCCGCCGCCGGAAACTCGCCCATTAGCCCCGGCGTCGCGCAGGTCCATTTGTGAAGTGGGTGGCCGCCCGGCATATTGAGGAAGGTGAAGTAGGGATTTCGCTCGTACTCGGCCTCGCCGCCAGCCGCGAACCAGTAGAACGTATCGATGCCCGTGAGCGACTGGTAGGCGGCCATTGTCAGCGGCCCCTCCGTCTGGAATCCCTCCGGGCTGACCCAGGTGCTCTCGGTGATCACCATGGGGTGGCCGACGACCTGCTTCAGGTTAGTGGGGAAGCCGCGCGGGTCGAGCAGGCAGGATTGGTTCGTGAAGTGATGGCCGGGATCGATGCGCCAGCCGTTGTTCTCGCCGGTGTGCACTCCGCCCGTGTACTTGTTCACGGCGAGCACGTCGTCCGCGGTGTAGGTGTAGCGCTCGACGTCGTTCAGGTGGACCGGGTCCGCCGTGATCCAGTTGCTGGCGTTCACGATCTGCTTACAGCCGAGCTCCTTATGGTAGAAGTCTGCGATGTCCCGATAGAATGCGTACTGCGTCTCCGCGAAGAACTCCGTCTGGTCGCGCAGCCGCTTCGCCATTCCGCCCTGCTCCGGCTGGGTCAGGAAGTAGGTGATGAAGAGGCCGACCTCGCCCTGCGCGAAATCGTCCTTCTCGTGCTTCGTGCCCTCCCACGCCCGCGAGGCCTTCTCCAGCGATCCGTACCGCTTGACCAGCCACTGGGCGAACTTGCGGCCCAGGATCTCCTGCTGCTCCCGCTTCATCGCCTGCATCGTCCAGAAGAACATTCCGTCCTCGTTCTGGACCTGGATGATGGCGACGGCCGGGTCCTGCGCCAACGGAGTTCCGGTGTACGGATTCTTGCGGGCATAGAGGGCGCGCACCCAGGCTTTGTAGCCCTGCTGAAGCCGCTCGTTGAAGAAGAGCAGGCCCCAGAGTCCGCCCTTGCCGTTCACTCCTTCGAGCCCCCACGATTCGGCGTCTTTATCGGTGGCCCAGTACGGGGAAAGCGTCGTGTAGATTCCCTCCTTCTTGAGCGCGGCAACGGCGCGCCAAATCCCGTCGATCTCCTTCTCGTTCACGTCCGTTACCTGGGACGCGCTGCCTGTCGGAGCGATCTGTGTGTGCAAGCGCACCATGTTGACGCCAAGCTTGGCCAGGAACCGGGCGTGCCGCGCCATCTCGGCGGGCGGCAGCCGGTACAGGTCGCTGACGACGGCCCAGAAGCGGATCGGCTTGCCTGCGCCGGTTACAAAGCTCTCGCCGTCCGGCGAGAGACGCACGAATCCCGTTTCGCCAGCCTCCTTCTCGTTGAGATAGCGCAGGTCGAGCAGTGCGCCCGGCTTGAACCCCTGGTCGTCGTAGGAGAAGGGCCAGCTCCCCGTGGAGGCGATGCCTTCCGTCGCCGCGCCGCGGCCCCGCGCGGCTCCTGGTTCCTGGTTCCTGGTTGTGGGCTGGTCTTCGGGCGCGCCACGGTCGTTAATCGCGGGACGCGCAGCGTGGCTGGCGGGCTCCGGGGCGGCCGCTTGGCGGGCGCATGCGGGGGCGGCGATGAGGACGAGGGCGGCAATGCAGGCAGATGCGCGCGGCGAGCGGCGGCGCGAGCGGAGCAGGTTCATACGTCGGATCTCCCATGGGCGCGGCTCGGAGGCTGTCGCTGCGGTCCGATGCGCCTTTGGGAGATTTCGCGCCGCGAGAGGCGATTCCCTCTCAGGGTCGGCCGCCGCGCGGCCCGCTCAGTCCTTGACGGCGCGGTTGAGCCGGTACTTGACTCCGGCCTTGTCCACAAGCGGGGTGTTCTGACAGCCCACGGGATGGCCCTCATAAGCGCCCGTTTCCGTCTCGGCCCACTGAAGCGTGATGGAGTCCAGAATGCCGGAGGGCCACGACGCGCGCTTGTCCTGCGGCAGGCGAAGCTGAACGTTGCGGCATTTCTTCAGGAAGTGCTGGTGGCACAGGTTTTTCGCCGCGTCCAGCGAAAGCGCGGTGGCCAGCAGTTGCGTCTGGCCGGGCGTCTCCTGGCAGGAGGGCAGATAGAGTGTAAAGTCGGAGCGAGTCGAATCCATGGCTAAAGGTTACCTCGATGCGTAGTCACAAGCAAACCGAAGTCCGGCAGCGCACAGTGGCGCGCCGCCAAGAGTCGCGGACCGGATTGGCGGTTGGGTACATTATTGATTGTCGGCAGATTATGGGCAGGTTTTCAAGTAGCGGAACCGGTGGTGTGTCAGCCCATACATCAGTACGCATGGCGCAGTGATAAGTGCGTCAACCTACAGAGAAAATCGCTCCTCGCGCATATAATCGTCGCGTGTGCGAGTCCAAGGGGCCGAGGCCGGGCGCGGGTGAATGAACTCGCAGCGGACCGTAAGACCATCGCGGCGCTTGCAGCGTCGTGATGCACGAGGCATTTGCGCGGGCGCTTCTGAAGGGCCCGGGCTAGGCGAAAGCGAACGTGGAGATTGCGGGGCAGCGCGCCGATACGACCTCTACCGTGGACCTGCTCGCCTATCTGCGCAACCGCGTCCCGCAGCTTACGGGCAATCGCCGGACACGCTTCTGCCCGCTGATTCGATACTTCAGGGACGCCATCCCGCTGGTTCAGGAGAGATAGCCGATGGATTTCGTACAGCTTCCAGGGACCGACCTGACGGTGTCGCGCTTCTGCCTGGGCGCGGGGGCGTTCGGCACGTCCGTCACCGGCAGCGCGGCGGACAGGCTCGTCGCCGCGTTCGTCGAGGCAGGCGGCACATTCTTCGATACGGCGCACTGCTACGCATTCTGGGTTCCGGGCGGCCTTGGCGCCAGCGAGCGGGAGCTGGCCGCCTCTCTGCGCCGCGTGGGCGCGCTCGGCGACTGCGTGATCGCAACCAAGGGCGGCCACCCCGATTGCGGCCCGGACTACCGCCGGCCGTACGACTTCCTCGCCGAGTCGGTGATCGATTCCGACATCGAGGATAGCTTGGACCGGCTCCGCGTGGACCGGATCGATCTTTACTACTTGCACCGGGACGATGGCCGCACGCCCGTTGGTGAGATTGTCGAACGGCTGAATCGGCAGGTCGAGCGCGGCCGAATCCGGGCGCTCGGCGCGAGCAACTGGTCCGTTGCGCGAATGGCGGCGGCAAACGCCTATGCGGAGGCGCGCGGCCTCCAGGGCTTCGCAATCTCGCAGGCGCAGTGGAGCCTCTCCGAGCCGGGCTGGCGGCAGACCGCCGATCCGTCGATGCGCAGAGTCGGCGAGGAGGAGATCGCCTGGCACGCGCACACCGGCATTCCGATCGCGGCCTACTCCGCGACCGGAGGCGGCTACTTCGCGCGCACTCTCGCTGAATCTGCCAGTCCCAGGAACCGCGCCCTCTGGCGACAGGTCGGCGCGCTGAGCGACGAGCTCGGCTGCACGCCGACCCAGGTCGCTGTTGCCTGGCTCCTTCACCAACGTCCCTACGTTATCCCCCTCTTCAGCACCGCGAGCACGTCCCACCTGGCGGAAGTGCTCGACTCCGGCCAGATCGGATTGGACCCGACTATGCTTGCAAACCTTAATCCGTGACTTCCGGCGTGTAGAGCGCGTCCCGCTTCTGCCCCATTACAGGTATGATCCCCGCAAAAACCCTTGCCAGCATGTCTAACACGCTATGGAATACTGCAAAGGGACGGCCACGGGCCGAATACTAACCGAACTGGAAACCATATGCTCGATCCAACTACGGTACACCGTGCCTCCGAGCTCACACTCGACGGCTTGATCGAATACGCCGCCTCGCAGAATGCATCGGACATCTTCCTCAAGGTCGGCGGTCCGCCCGGCCTCCGCGTCTCCGGCCGCATCGTCAAGACCCCGTTCCCGGCCCTCGGTCCGATCGATTCGGAGCGGCTAGCGTACGAGCATCTCGACGCACGGCAGCGCACCGAGTTCGAGCGCGAGCTGGAGATGAACCTCTCTTTCACCGTGCCGAATGTCGCCCGCATCCGCCAGAATATCTACCGCGAGCGCGGCCTCGTCGCCACGACCTGCCGGCTTATCTCCCTGCGCGTCCGCTCGCTCGCGGAGATCGGCGTCCACTCCGAGGCCATCAAGACCATGACCCATGCCTCGCACGGCCTCGTCCTGGTGACCGGCCCGACAGGCTCAGGTAAGACGACCACGCTCGCCGGGATGATCGACCACATCAACAAGGAGCGGCCGGTCAATATCATCACGCAGGAAGACCCGATCGAGTACGTCTACACGGACAAGCAGGCGATCATCAGCCAGCGCGAGATCGGCATCGACACGAAGAGCTTTGGCGAGGCGCTTCGGCAGGTGCTGCGGCAGACGCCGGACGTGATCCTGATCGGCGAGATGCGGGACCTGGAGACGCTGAACGTCGCGCTGCAGGCCGCGGAGACAGGCCACCTGGTGTTTGGCACGCTCCACACGTCGAGCGCGGCCGAGACGCTGGACCGTATCTCGAACATGTTCGCGCCCCACGAGCGTCCGATGCTCTGGCTTCGCCTCTCCACCACGCTTCGCGGCGTCGTCTCGCAGAAGCTGGTTCCGCGCGCCGACGGCGAGGGCCGCGTCGTCGCGCAGGAGATCATGGTTGTAACGCCGACGATCTCCAAGCTGCTCGAGGAGGGCAAGTCGGGCGAGCTGTATACCGCGATCAGGCAGGGCGGCCAGGAGGAGTACTGGGGCATGCAGACAATGAACCAGTGCCTGGAGAAGCTCGTCGCGGACGGGCTGATCTCCGAGGACGAGGCGCTCGCAAAGGCCGGTAACCTCACGGAGATGAAGCAGTCGCTACGCCGCAGCCTGAACCTGCGCCGCGCGGCGTAGCCAGCCGGCCTGCGAGGGGGCAGCAATCGCCGGTTCGCTCACGGGCGGAGCGGGCGAAACTGCAGGACGACCTTGGTCGGCCGGCCCTTGCGCACCGTCACTATGGTGGGAACGCCCTCGCCGGACTTGACGCCGGGACGATCGACATTGGCCTGTAGCCTGTAGGCGCCTGGCGGAAGCGGCACGTCGAAGCGCCCCCGGACGTCCGTATCGACGGCGACGATCGCGGCATCGCTGGCAGGGTCGCGCACGACGAGCAGCGTGCCGGCGAGCGGTCCTGCGGTCCGCGAAAGCGTGTCGGCAGATTCGAATGAGGGCCCGATCAAGACGCCACGGACCCCGGAATTCACTCTCTTCCACGAGACACGCGCGCCGAGGGCCCGCAGAGCATCACGAACCGCTAACAGCTTAGCCGGCGCCGTGCTGTCCGCCAATATCGCCGATGTAGCATCGCCGTGCGTGATATCGAGCGTGAAGGCATCGCGAATCGTCGGGTAGGGCCGCGTGGACCGCTGTGGCAGCGTATCGTAGCGCGCCTCCATTAGAAGGAACGCGATCCTGCGGAAATCCGCGTCGGCCACGTGGCCGAAGTATTGGCCCACTCTGCCGCGCTCATCTCTCCGATTCATCAGGCACGTGGCAGTCCCGTCGGAGCGCACCGTGAGGGTCGCTCGGTCAGTCCAACCGAACAGCCTGACCTGGGTGATCCTGGTCCGACCCGCGCCGCCAATCTCACGCGCTGCGCCCTGCACGTCCCCGTCAGGCGTCGGCCCGGTGGCCGCATGTCGCATCGTGGACGCGCGCACGTCCTGCCCGATCGGCAGGCGGCCGAGCGCAACTCCCGCTGCAACTGCCGCGACGAACATGAGCAATCGATTCGGCATCTCCTCTGCCCCCCGCGCCGCTTGAACATGCCTCTTGGACGTACCTCGCGCGGAAGCGGTAACAGGCCTCAATGAATGGGCTTCAGTTGCGCTTGAGGAAGCGGTCAAGAAAGGCGAACGTGCCGACGCCATGGATCGTGTGCGGCCCGTCGAATATCTCCAGCTCAGTTCGATCGGCGAGGCCCATCTGGTCGTAGACGCGCCGCGTACGTGCGTACTCGTAGGAGACCCACTCATCGGGCGCCACGCCGTCCCGGTGGCCGCGCTCCACCATGAAGGGGCGCGGACAGATCAGCCAGCTCATCTCGGCGTAGTTGAACGTGTTCGCCAGGTTCCATTCCGGCATGTCGTACTCGAAGGTGTAGAGGTAGCTGTAGGGACTGTCGAGCGCGCTGCACTTCCAGACCCACTCGTTGTAGTCGCCTGAGCAGATGGAAAGGCAGTAACCGGGCAGCAGGGCCGGAACGCGCATACCGGTCTTGCCGCCGTAGCTCAGGCCGTAGAACGCGATGCGGGCGGGATCGACGTTCGGCTGCGCTGCGAGCCACTTCAGTATCGCCTCGTGCTGTCGGACTATGAATGAGAATAGTGTCAGCTTGAGCGGCTGGGCCTTGCGGAGCGCCGTCCGGAAGCGGTCCACGCCGATGTACGGATTCTGCGGCGCGAACGTGATGTAACCGCGCTCCGCCAGCCGCGCCGCGTAGGCGTGATAGGCCGGGTTGTCCATCGCGGGATCGGCCACGTCCTGCGAGCGGCCCTCCAGCCCGTGCTGACAGACCACCACGGGGCGCCGGTCGCCTGCCGGGATGCCCTTGGGCACCAGAAGTATTCCGTAGGCAAAAACGTCGGGATAGAGGTCGAGCTTCACCTCATAGCCGGTCAGTTTGTCCGTTTCGTAGATTTTGCGGGACTTCGGATTCGGCGGCAGTGTTGGCTCCGGCAACTTCCCCACGATCTCGTCCCAAAACGCTTCCCGGAGCGCGCCGCTAGTCCGCGCCAGACTATCGCCGCTCGTGAAGTCGGCGCGCGCCCATGTCTCCCTGCGCCGCAGCGGCGCTTCTCGCATGAGAACCTGCGTGTCCTCCGCGATCTGATAGAACTGCCGCTTGCGCCGAGCCTCCGTGTCAAAAGGCGGTCCGACGGGCTTCGGCGCTCCGCCGCCCGGGATGAATCCGTTTGGTACCGACAGGCAGCTGAGCAGCTCCCGGACAAGCGCGGGGCATCCGGGCGGGCCGGACCCGTCGCCGCTCACCACCAGTTCCGCAGATCCCCCATCCCGGAGTCCCGCTGTTAGCGCTCTTGCCCGATCGAGCTCCGCGCGGACGTCCCCAATGGGATACGGGTCTAACGTTCCGGACGCGGCCGTAGGCCGTCCCTCCTTCGGCGGCCCGGTTACCACCGGCGCGCGGGCCGCCTCGACGATGAGTGCGCGCGTCGCGATCAGGCTGGCGATCTCCGCGTCGCCGAATTCGCGCAGCAGGCCAAAGAGGTTGCGGTAGATCGGCTCGTGGACCATACGCTCCCGCCGGCCGAAGCAGCTGCTGACGGCGACCGCCTGGATTCGTGTGTCGAGCGCGCCTGAGTACAGCGCGATAAGGCCGCCCTCTCCGTAGCCAATAACGCCGATCTCGCGACGCGGCACGTCGCTTGTGGCCTGTGGCTTGTGGCTCGTCAGGCGTGGATTGCCGTCGGCGGTTGCGGCATCGACTCCGGCGCTTTGGAACCAATCGACTGCGGCGAGCACCTTCTGGACTTCATAGCCGGTCGTGGTTCGGCCCATCTCGTAGGCGGCGCGATAGAGAAACTCGCGATGCGGCTGATTGGTAATCGCGACAGCAGGATTGCCCGAATAGGTCGCGCCGCGGTCGATGAGCGCCGGAACGAGCACGCGGCACCCGCACCCGGCGAGCCTCCGGGCGAACTGCGACTCGGCCTGCATTCCCGGCATGAGACCGACGAGCTGCTCGGGAGTGTTGTCGCAGTCCGGGAGGGCAATGATGTCGGCGCGCGGCGAACGGTTGGGCGTGAGCAGCAGGCCCTCGCCCTCCACGCCGCGAAACACGTTCCAGCGCACCCGCTCTATGCGATAGCCCTTGCCGATTCCGGCAAGGGCCGGCGTCTTCTCGCCGGCAAGAGCATCAAGCCGCATTTTTACCGAATCCCGGTGGTCGACGACACCGAGCATGCGGGATAAGCGCTCGCGGTTTGTCGCGACCGAGGCGTCGTAGCGCTCGAGGCTCGTGAGGTCCCTATGCCAGAAGGTGGCGCGTCCCGCTTCGGACGCGGCCAGCGCGCGGTCGAGGTAGGCGTGAATGCCCTCTACCATCGCCTTCGCCAGGTCCTCGTCGCCGGCAAGCGGCGCCGTGCCGGGCAGCGAGGGCGCCTGCGCAAGAACGGCCGCGCCGAGCGGCAGAAGAAGCAGGGCAAACAGACAGAAGCGAAGAAGCAGCATCGGGACACCCCAAGAAGCGATCGGCATTGGCGATACCTTGCGCCCGGCCGCATGGAATTCCTGCTGGAACCAGTGAAATCCAATCGCGGTTTGGGCCGGATCGGGCGCATCAAATCGCAGGGGAGCGATTGGCGGCTTTGTTACATTCCCCGAACAAACAGGAGATGCAGCGTGAGAATGCCGGCCAAAAGGAGCATGATGCACAGGAAGGCGTAGGAGAGCATGCCCGTCGGGTGATAAGCGCCATCGATGATCTGCTGCTGCACGGTGAGATAACGTACGATAGCGAGAAGGATTAGTAGCGTGCCCGCAGCCAGGAACGCCAATCCCATCGTAATGGAGTTGATGCCCCGGGACGGAGAGGTGTACACAAGGTCGAGAATTGGAGCATTCTCGACATTCGAGAGAGCGTTGCTGAATCTGGCAATTGGGACTGCGCAGATGATCAGCAAAACGCCCACTCCCGACCAGGCGATGAAGGTCCGTTCGTTTGCCAAATGCGCATTGGTTTGCTCGTAGCTTAGACGCAGTCGCGGAACCGCGTCCTCGTCGTCGATCTTCTCGTCGCCCTCATCCTCGTCCTTGAAGTTGGATAGCGTGCAAGACGAGTGTTCATAATTCAGTTTGTCGGCTTGCTTGTCCTGGCGCATTCTGGCCTCTTTGGCGATGTGCGATCGCACTCTTTGACTTATCTGCGTTGAGCTGCCGTGTAAGCCAATCGCTTGGGCTAAGATATGATCGTTTTCAGAGCCGAACAGGTTCCTACAAATAGGCAGGACAAACCTTGGCGAAGTCGAAGGTTAAGACCCAAACGTTCCGCGCGGCGAGTTGTGTGGCACGCGTCCAACGTCGTTGTACGTTCGAAGCGAAAGAGAAGCATTGAACCTTTCTACGGGGACAATCCGGAGTATCTCGGAGCTGGCGCTCTGGGTCACCGACCTGGAGCGCGCGGTCGCGTTCTATCGCGACCGGCTCGGCTTCGAGGTCGAAAGCCTGGACGCGGGGCGGAACGCCTTCCTGAAAAGCGGGGACTTCCTGCTAGTGCTCTTCGTACCCGGCGATCCCGGCACGGATCTCGCGCGCAAGTACATCGCGCGAACAGGCGGTCCGCAAGGCGCGGTCTACCACGCCGCCTTTCGCATCGAGCCCGATGCCTTGGACGATGCAGTCGGCGCGCTGCGATCCGCCGGACTGGAGGTCTCCGGCCCCGTCGATTTCCCAACCGGCCGCCGCTCCTACTTCCTGGAGGATCCAGACCAGCACTATCTCGAATTGACGGATAGGTGAACCGGCGCAGCCCGTGGATCGCGATCGCGTAGCCGCCGGCGACTAGATAGCGAACCAGGTTGGCGTCCGAGATTGAGGAGCAAGCGCGCGAATGAACGGACGAGCGGGCGCAACGAGGCGAGAGGTGCTTAAAGCAGGCGCCGCGGCGCCGCTGGCCATCGCCGCCGGGCACGGAGCGGCCCAGGGCGAGCCCGCCTCAGGTCGCCGCCCCAAGCTGGCGGTCATCCTCACGCAGTACGGCGCGAGCAGCCACGGCGTATGCTACTGCACCAAGCTGCTCGAGGGCAAGCAGTTCGACGACCACTTCGAGCCGCCGCGTTGCGACGTGGTCGCGATCCACCTGATGGAGGTGTCGAAGGACGATGTGGGCGTGGAGACCGCGAAGCGCCACAACGTGCCGATGTTTCCCTCTGTGGCTACTGCGCTCTGCCGTGGCGGCGACACCCTCGCGGTCGACGGTGTCGTGGTGATCGGCGAGCATGGAACGTATCCCCTGAACTCCAAGGGGCAGCAGCTCTATCCACGCCGAGAGATCTTCGACCAGGTGATCGGCGTCTTCCGCGAATCCGGCCGCGTCGTTCCAATGTTCAACGACAAGCACATGAGCTGGAACTGGCACTGGGCGAAGACGATGTGGCGCACCATCCGGCAGATGCGCATTCCCTGGATGGCCGGCAGCAGTCTTCCGTACGCTAAGTTCGAGCCGCTCGTCCGCCTGCCGCACGGCGAGAAGCTGGACCATATCGTCGCGGTGGGATACGGCGGTCTCGAATCGTACGGCTTCCACGCGCTGGAGACCGGCCAGCGTATCGCGGAGTGCCGGGCGGGCGGCGAGACCGGCGTCCGCAGCGTTCAGGTGATCTCCGGTCCGGCCGTTTGGGAGGCGCAGCGCGCCGGGCGGTGGCCCGTGGACATCGCAGAGGCGGCGCTGGGCGCGGTCAAGAAGCCGAACGGCCGGCCGAAGGACCACACTGCGGACGTTCACGCCTTCGATATCACGTACCGCGACGGCCAGCGCATGACGGTGCTGATGGCGAACGGCTTCTGCCAGGAGTTCGCCTTCGCTTACCGGCCCGCCGGAATTCGCAATGTCACGGCCGCCTCCTACTTCCTCGACCCCGTGCCTCGTCTCAAGCACTTCTCAGCGACGGTGCGCGCCCTCGAGGACATGTACCTCACGGGCCAGCCCGTGGCGCGCAGCGAGCGTACCTACCTCACGACCGGCATCCTGGCCTACGGTATCGAGAGCCACTTCCGCGACGGAGCTCGCCTGGCGACGCCGGACCTGAACATCGACTATGAGCCGCTGCCGACGCCGACGCGCTGGCCGGAAGTCATGCGCTGATCGCGTCCATCCACCTTGCGCCGACGCCCCCCTGCAGCGGCTCGTCGTCCGTGCCGCTGCAGCGCCCGGCGCGGAGCCGCCTGTACGGCCGAGCAGTTACGCGCCCCGCGGACGCTTCCGACCCGCCGAGAAGGAACTCAAGAAGGCATTGTCCAATTGAAACCATAACGCCCGGGTAAATGCGGCTGAGTGTCTCGACCTGATTACTGTGCGCGCTCGCGTCCTTCGTTCGGCAAGCAGGTTCGCCGTCGGGATCCGTGCGGGGTGTTGGCCCCTGCCGCGGAGGCCAGTCACTTCACATGGAGCAAGCCCGATGCACGTCCTGCAGATGATTGGCTTGACATATCCGTGCGGTTCCACCAACCACGTGCTCATGCTCACGCGCGGCCTAGTACGGCGGGGCCACACGGTCACGGTCCTGGGCCCGTCGGGCCACGATTTCTCCGAGCATGTCGAAGAGTGCGGCGGCCGGTGGCTGGACGCCGACTTTCGCGTGCGCCCCTTCGTCGGCAGAGTCCAGTCGTATGCACAGTTCGTTCGCGCGGCGGACATCGATCTGATTCATGCGCACATGACGCGCGCCGCGTACTGCGCGGTGGTGCTCGGCAGGATCACGAATAGACCGGTCGCCGCAAGCGTCCACATTACTACGCACGACTTCGTCTATCGCAAGCTTGTTCCGTTCGGCAACAACCGCGTCGTAGCGGTATCGGATTACCTCCGCAAGGAGATCGAAGCACAGGGCGTTCCTGGAAAGCACATCGCAACGGTACACAACGGCACGGATTTCGACGTCTGCCCGGCATCGGATTGCAGTGCGGAAGCCGCCTCTGCTGCGAACTGCGAAGACAGGAGAGCGCTGCTGGAGGAGTGGTCACTACCGTCCGACTCCGAATTGGTCGGCCTCGTCGGGCATGCCGGCGGCCCAAAGGGATACGATCTGCTGGTTCGGGCCGCCCGATCGATTGCGGCAAGTCGCCCGCGAGCGCGGTTCGTGTTCGCCGGTTACGTTCCGCCGGACGTCGAGGCTTCTCTGGCCGACCTGGCGCGTAGCGAAGGCGTCACGCACCTGCTGCGCTTCATCGGGCACCGAACCGACGTGCCGCGGATAATGCGCGCGCTGGACGTCTTGACCATGCCGTCTGAGAATGAGGCGTTCGGAATGGCGATCATCGAGGCGATGGCCTGCTCGAAGCCCGTCGTCGGCACACTTGTCGGGGGCATCCCCGAGGTGATTGCCGATGGTGTAACGGGCCTGCTGATCGAGCGGGATCCGTGCGCGCTTTCGGCCGCGGTGATTTCGCTGCTGTCCGATCCGTTCCGGCGGATGGCCATGGGCGCCGCGGGCCTGGAGCGGGTCCGCGCGCATTTCACTGCGGACGCGATGACCTGCAGCATGGAGGCCATGTACGAAGATATGCTGGCCGGAACCTCCGGCAAGTGACGCCGAAGGCCTCGTGCCCGGTGCTCATGTACCATCGCGTCGGGCATCCTGTCCAGAGCAGGTCGGACCGGTTCCTCAACATCTCCGCCCGTGCGTTCGAGCGGCAAATCGGGCTTCTCGCGCGGCTCGGCTATCGGGCGCGCACATTTGCCGAAGTGAGCGAGGCGCTATCGCGCGGCTATTCCGTGCCGCGCCGCACCGTCGCCATCACGTTCGACGATGGATACCGGTGTGTGGCAGAGGCGGCGCGCCCGATTCTCGATAGGTACGGAATGCCCGCGACCGTGTTCGTGGTCTCCGGCTGTGTCGGCGGCGAGAACGCGTGGGACGCGCCGACCGAACACCCCGTATCGCCGCTGATGAGCTGGGACACGCTCCGAGCGTTGGCGGACGGAGGGTGGGAGATTGCCGGCCACACGCGGACGCATCCGCGCCTCGGATCCATGGACGACGATGCGGCGCTCGCGGATATCGCGAATGGAAAACAGGACATCCAGTCCATGCTCGGCGCAACCGTGCGGACCTTCTGTTACCCGTACGGGCACTTGAATGCCAGCACGCCGCGCCTCGTTCGGCACGTCGGCTACGAGGGCGCCTGCACCACCCGAAGCGGTATCGCGCACAGCCTTAACGATCCGTTCCTTCAACCACGTGTCAAGGTGTATGGCGAGAGCCTCCTCGACTTTGCATTTCGGCTGTTCCTGCGACGCCTTCTTCCGGAAATCCGACGGCGCAACCTCCCGGATGCTCCCCGCCCCCGGCGATACGCTTGAGCGCCTGGCGTCCGTGCTCTCAGTGTTACGCCGAGGCATTCTCCGACTGTTGCCGTGCGTAGCTGCCGCTTGCGGCTTCATTCGGACTTCACCGGCATCTCCCGCGCTCCTGGCGCTCCGCAATCAAGTCCGAATTGCCGATCTCTGCATGATTTGCGCGCCTGGATGGTGAATCCCCGAAAACGGCGCCGGCGCCCGAGCAATGCGCCTCGGCGGCGGCTCACCGTGACTCGCAGGACCACGGTCCAACCAAAGGAGCTTCCATGTTGAATCGACGCGACCTGATCGTGGGGGGCGCCGTCGCCGCAACGGGTGCGCTTGCCGTGCCGGCGGCTGCCAGGCAGCGACGCCCGACTCTCTGCCAGACGGCGAAGGCGTTCCTTGCTGCGCTGGACGCAGAGCAGAAGGCGAAGGCGCAGTTCCCGTTCAACTCCGAGGAGCGGATGAACTGGCATTATGTCCCGATGGAGCGCAAGGGACTGCACTATAAGGCGATGACGCCTGAACAGCAGACCGCGGCGCACGCCATGCTGCTCGTTAGCCTAAGCAAGAGCGGCTATCGCAAGATAGAGGCAATCCGGCAGCTCGAGTTAGTTCTCCGCGAGGTCGAGCAGGGCAAGGGGCCGACGCGCGACCCCGACTTGTACTACTTCGCCAT
>DATGJU010000403.1:0-3863 GCA_035295045.1 Chthonomonadaceae bacterium | reverse complement strand
AGGCGACGGAGCGATCGAGATCGGCCTGAAGGAGTCGGCGGGGCGGCTGCTGCTCTCCGTCAAGCACGAGCGGCCTCGCGCCCCGGGAACCACAGTCGCCCCCGCGCTGAAGCGAGTGGACATGGAGCTGCTGAATGCGCTGGTGAGGATCGATCTCGCGGCCACCGTCCAGCTCCAGGAGCCGGGCGGTTGCGAGCAGGTCTGCATCTCGATCCCCGCGGCGCGATACGGCGACGCGGCGTACTGAGTTGGTTGGGCAGTCGGCGTTCGGTAAGCGACAGTCGGTAAGGTACCCACCGCTGCCGACCGCAGAGTATCGTTGCCGGCTACACTTTCTCATGCCCCCGCGGGAGTCACGCATACCTTCAAACTATAGGTGGATAAGACCGCTGCGGACGGCGTAGATGGCGGCCTGCGTGCGGTCGGACGCGCTCAGCTTGGAGAGGATGCTGTTGACGTGGCTCTTCACGGTGCCCTCTGAAATGTACAGCGCGGTCCCGATCTCCTGGTTTGTGCGGCCCTCCACGATGAGTGCCAGAACGTCCCGCTCCCGCGTAGAAAGCTGCGGCTTCGAAAGCCGCTGCGACAGCCGCCGCGCCGCCGTGCCGGAGATCGACCGGTGACCGGCGTGGGCGCCGCGAATGGCCTCCAGTACTTCGTCTCGCGGCGCCTCCTTCAAAATGTATCCGAACGCACCCGCCTGGATGGCCTGGTAGACGTCCTCTTCTCCATCATAGTTTGAAAAGATGAGCACTTTGGCGTCCGGCGACTCCGTCCGGATCGCCTTCAGCGCCTCGATACCGTTCATGCGGGGCATCACGAAGTCGACTATCGCCACGTCCGGTCTGTAGGTGCGGTAGTTCCGCACCGCCTCCAAGCCGTCACGCGCCTCCGCAATCACTTCCATGTCGGCCTGCCGCTCCAGCATTGCGCGCAGTCCCTCACGCACGATAGGATGATCATCGACGAGCAGCAGCTTAATCTTCTTTGCGGCGGTCATTGCAGTAGTAGCTCCAGCAGAAGGCAGTGATACTCTCCTTTCCTGCCTTCCTTCAGGATTCCTGCCGATAAGACGAGGCGTTTAACGATCGCGTTCCGAATATCTGCCCGCTGCCGCCATCCCTGGCGTTCTTGGAAGGCACGACGGGAGAGGCACCACCCGCGCAGATTCCATCCTCGCTCTCCCGCAAGGCTACGTCCGCGCAGACAAAAGCCCTTCCTCTCGACGAGAGAGGAAGGGCGTGGTGGATAGCGTGGCGCCTCGCTATCGGACGGACGATGCCGGCGCCGGCGAGGCACGGGGCTTTCCGGTTCGGGTCAGCGTGAGCGGCTGCCGCCACTGCTGCCGGAGCGGCCGCCGGACGACCCGCCGTCGGAGCGGCTGGATGAGCCGCCGCTGCCGCCCGATCCGCCGGACCGGCTGGAAGAGCCGCCCTCCGAGCGGCTCGCGCCGCCGTAGCTGCCTCCGGACCTGCCGTAGGAGCCGCTGTCGGGCCGGACGTAGTAGCCGCCCGATCGGCCGTAGGACCCGCTTTCCGACCGGCCGTAAGTTCCGCTGGAGCCGCTGTCGGAGCGGCCGTAGGCGCCGCCGGTCGACCGCTCCGTGCGATCGTACGCGCCGCCGTAGGTGCGGCCCGGCCGAAGCTCGGGCTCGCCGTACGTGCGCGATCCGCCGGTTTCGCCGGATCGCGGCGTTACGGTGCGGCCGGGATCGTAGGTGCGCCCCGACGAGCCCGGCTCGTACGTCCTACCGGCCGAGCCGGAGCCGGAGGCGCCGCTGCGGGGCGTCAGCGCGCCCGATCCGCCGCGCGCCGCGCGGTCCGGCACGGTGCCGGAGTCGTAGATGTACGGCGAGCGGCCCAGACCAAGCGAGGAGCGCGCCGCGCGCGCGGCGTCCGCTCCGCTCAGGCCGCGATCGCCCGCGCCGGACGTGCGGCTGCCGACGGAACCGGCCGAAGCCGCGTCCCGGGCGCTGCGCAGCGTGTCGGCGCTGCCGCGCGCCGAGCCGGGCGCGGAGGAGCCGCCGATGCCCGTCCTGCCGCCGCCGAGGGCGGACGCGCTGCCGCCGGTCCTGCCCGAAGCCGGGGGCGATGTCGGGCCGAGTGTGCGTCCCGCCGCCCCGCTGCGTGGCGCGAGCGCTATTGGCGCGTGGTAAAGGCTGCGCTGCAGCGCGGACTGCGGCGGCGCCGTCGCGGTGAACGAGCGGCTCGGCGTGCGCGCAATGGCCGTTGGCGCAACGCTCGGCGGACCCGCTACGGGGCCCTGGCCCGCGCCCGGCGCCGCCGGCACGCGGCCGCGGCTGAAGAAGCTCGTATTGGCCGTGCTCAGCGGCTGATAGCGACCGCTGCCTCCGAACGAATCCAGGCGCGCGAACGATGCGCCCTTGGCGTGGCTGGCGTTGAACGGCACGAAATGGCTGTTCGCCGCCGCGAACTCGTTGGTCCGCGCGAACCGATCGAACGCCGCGGACCCGGACCCGCGAGCGAAGTCTCGGTGATCGAAGCCGCGGCCACGCTCCGAGAAGAAGTTGACGAAGTGGTTGTTGAACGGCCTGCCGACGCAGAAGCCGCCGCGCGGATAGAAGACGCCTGCGCACCCGATGGAGAACGAGAACGCCCAGTCGGGACCCCAGAAGCCGAACGCCCCCGCCGGATAGACCACCTCCGACGGGCAGAGCGGCGCCCAGGCCACGCAGCCATCGTAGACCGAGAAGCTCACCACCGCCGGGCTCCAGAACTGGCGGACCGGTCCAGGACACCAGCCCCAGCCGAACGAGAGGTGCACCCAGGATCCGTAGTGGTACGGCGCCCAGCCCCACGGCTCCGCGCCCACCCAGGTCCAGCCGAACGGGTCACAGTAGGTCCAGCGGCCATCGTAGTATGGCCGCCAGTCCGGCGAAACGTCGCGCGGCGACCAGACTTCGCCGTAGGTCGCGTCGTTGTGCCAGTCGCCGTAACTGTCCAGGTCGCCGGCGACGAGCCCGATGTTGCTCGGGACGTGCTTGCTGACGTGTTTTTCCAGGAAGTCGTTCCTCTCGCCGTTCCACTGGTCCCAGCTATCCGACTGAGGCGCATCCTGGATTTTGAACGGCGCCGCGGCGTCGGCCAGGTAGAGGTAGTCGCCTGCGCGCAGCGTCGCCTTGCCCTGCGACCCCTCCACCACCGCCTCGCCGTGCTGGACCGTGACTTCGGAGCCGTTGTCGACGCCGACGCGGATTTGCGAGACACCGTGGGACTTCACCGAGACGAACGGCGTGTCGAGCTGGTAGACGGCGTCGTCGTGCCGGGCGTGCAGCGTCGCGAGCCCGTCGCTGAGCGAAATCTGCGTGAACTCGCCGTCCTTGTCGCTATAGAGCGTCTTGAGCGTCGCGAGCGCGCCGGAGCCCAGCCGCAGCTCGCTGCCGTCGTCGAACTGCAGCTCGGCGTGGCCGCCGTCGGTCACCCACACCTGCGCGCCCTGCCGGATGGGCAGGTTGATTGCGGCTTTGGACCACTCGTCGGCCGAGTCGGCGCGCCAGGTCACATTCCCGCCGACGAATGAAAAGCGCGCCAGCCGGACCGGGCCGGTGGCCGCAGTGTCTGCGTTGCTCGCGGTCGCGAGCGGGTCCGCCTCGATCGGGTCGCGCCGGTCGATCGACGCGGCGGGCGGTCGCCCTGTATCGACGCCATCGCCCGCGCCGCGCCCGCCATCGCCCTCCTGCGCGAGCGCGCCTGCGCCCGGAAGCAGGCAGGCCGCCAGAAGGCCCCCCAGCAGGGCCGGCAGCCGCACGCTCCTAAACTCGGTCGCAATCATCGTAATCTCCTCGTGATCTGCATTTACTTCGCGGGAGCCGCTCTCATGGGGCGCCAATGCGAGCGGATCCC
>DATGJU010000402.1:0-4984 GCA_035295045.1 Chthonomonadaceae bacterium | reverse complement strand
CGGCGGCACTCTCCGCGCCCGGCGGCACTCTCCGCGCCCGGCGGCACTCTCCGCGCCTGGCGGCACTCTCCGCGCCTGGCGGTAATCCCTGCCCGGCTACGCGTTGCGCTACGCCCATTCCCCTCCGGCAGGTTGGCGCTCCGGCATGTTGCGACCCGGCCATTCCCCGGCGGCAATCCCTGCCCGGCTACGCGTTGCGCTACGCCCATTCCCCTCCGGCATGTTGGCCCTCCCGCACGTTGCGCCACGGCCATTCCGTGGCCGCACGTTGGCCCTCCGGTACGTTGCGAGGCGGCTCTTCCCTGGCGGCAAGCTCTGCCATCCGGCATGTTGCGCCCCGGCTATTGCTCCGCGGCAATCCGTGCCCTTCGGCAACAGGGTGCGCAGCTACTTCTTGCCCTTGATCGTCTCCAGCGGGACGAGGAACTCGCCGCCCTTGTTGGCCTTGCCGTCCAGGATCGCGACGGCGAGACGGGCGCCGTATTTTCCCATCAGGTCCGGGTGCTGCTCGATGGTCGCGGTGAGCGCGCCGGACTTCAGGTCGTCCTGGACGCCAGGAATGTCGTCGTAGCCCACGACCCGCACCTTGCTGGTCTTGCCCGCCTCACTAACGGCCTGGATAGCGCCGATTGCCATGCTGTCGTTGGCGCAGAAGATTCCGGCCAGAGTCGGGTGTTTCGCCAGGATCGCCTGGGCGCGCGCGTGCGCCTTCTCAGTGTCCCACTCACCGGTCTGCTCGTCCACGACCTTCAGCTTGCCGGCTACGGCGCTCTCGAAGCCGCGCTTGCGGGCGGCCGCGTTGTCGGCGCTGCGGATGCCTTCGATCACCGCGACGTCTCCCGTCCCGTTGAGCGCGGCGACCATCGCCTCGCCGGCCAGACGGCCGCCGGCCTCGTTGTCCGCGCCGACGTAGCCGCCGAGCGTAAGGCCCTGCGCCTTCACGGTCGCCGCGTTCAGACGGTTGTCCAGATTGACGATCAGTATGCCCTTGTCCTGGGCTCTCTTGAGCGGCGCCACCAGCGACGTTGAGCTGGCGGGCGTGATGAGGATCGCCTGCGCTCCTTTGCTGGCCTCCGCCTGGACCAGCGCCGCCTGCTGCTCGTAGCTGTCCTCCTGAGGCGCCGCCTGGACCTCCGCTCGCGCGCCCAGCTCCTTCGCCGTCTCCTCGAAAGCATTGATCATCGGAATGAAGAACGGATTGTTCTTCGTCTTGACGATCAGGACCAGCTTGTACGGCTTCGACGCCCTGGCGACGCCGTCCAGCGCCTCCCGGCTGATCGCATTCGGCGCGAACGAGCCCGCCGTAGGTGATACGGCGCCCGGCGGACGGGAGGTCGGGACCGGTGGCGCGGACACATCCTGTTTTTCACGCCCACAGCCTGCGACTGCGAGCGGAATGACCATCGCCAACATGACTGCGGATATCTTTATGCGCACGTGCTTTGCTCCCATCCAGTTCCGGCGATTGGAAACCCCACCGGCAATGCCCAAAGCTCGACCAGGCATGTGAATCCTGGATCGGTGCAGTTTGAGGAGCACCTCTTCACCCGCCCCGGCGCCGCAGCTGGTCCACGAACACGGTCGCCACGATCACGCCGCCGAGGATCACTTGCTGCAAGTTCGGCTCGATCCCGACGAGCACTAGCCCGTTCGTGATGACGGTGATCGTCAGGGCGCCGACCAGCGCGCCGACGATGGTGCCCTTTCCGCCGGACAGGCTCGCGCCGCCGATGACGACCGCGGCGATCGCCTCCAGCTCAGCGCCCGTGCCCGCGCCGGTGTTCGCCGTGCCGAACTTGGCCGTGATCAGCAGGCCTCCGATCGCGGCGCAGATGCCGGAGAGCGCGTAAGCGAGCGTCTTGTGCGCCGCGACAGGTACGCCTGAGAGGAGGGCAGCCTGCTCGTTGCCTCCTATCGCGAGTACGTAGCGGCCCGCCCTGAATCGGCCGAGCAGCAGGGCTCCGGCGGCGACCACGACCAGCGTTACAACGAGCAGCGGCGCGCCCTCGCCGAGCGCGCGGAATCGCTCGAACGGCACGGAGACGCTCTGGCTGCCCGTTGCGTAGAGTGTCAGTCCGCGCGCGGCGCTCATCATTCCGAGGGTTGCGACGAACGACGGCACGCGCCACACGGAGACGATCGCGCCGTTGACCAGGCCGCAGCCGAGGCCGACGCAGAGTCCGATCGCGACAGCCGCCTCCACTTTCACTCCGCCCGCCGTTCCGCGCCAGAGCAGCGCGGCGACGGCGCCGTCCACGAGGATGCACGCGCAGCCGCCGGCGAGCCAGCGCAGGCTCCTGCTTTCGGTGCGAACGGCCCGGACCATGAGCGCCGAGGCGAGGACGGCCGGTGGAAGCGCCGCGAGCGCGGCCATCCAGACCGGCAGGCGGGGCGTGCCCGTCAAAGCCATCGCGATGCCGACGCCGGAAAGCGCCAGCACCGATCCAACCGAGAGATCGATGCCGCCGGTGAGAATGACGAACGTGAGGCCGACGGCGAGGACGATGTTGCGCGCCGACTGGCCAACCACGTCGACCAGGTACTCGCGCCGCCAGAACGCGCCGCGAAACTCCGGGTGCAGCGAGAAGAGCGCGCAGACGAGCAGCAGCATCAGCCAGGGCCGGAGCGAAGCGCCCACGTGTCCCCAGGCCCGGCTCGCGCTCGGTCCCTCCGTGCGGGGGCGCCGCTCGTCTTCGCTATTCGCCGCGCCATCGCTCTGCATTGGCATCGTGTGAGTATATCAAAATCCTCGCTCCGTTGCAATAGACCGTGTGCGCTTCAAGACCCGGGCGTTCCGTGGACTTCGTTCGTGTGCCGCGCTCCAGAACGGCCCGACCCGGTCTGGACTGCCGCAAGCCTGGAATGCACGCCAATAGACCCGGCCGGCAGGGTTTGGCCGCGCGATGGCGGAAATACCCGGTACCGCCGGCGCGAGGGGCCGGCGAGTGACGCCATAAGGAGATACGCTCGATGTCCCGTGATCCGGCCGTACTACCGCCGCTGTCCAGCGACTACCCGCTTGGCCAGGACCAGATCGCCGCGTTCCAGCGAGACGGCCACATCCTGCTGCCGCACGTCTGCTCCACCGAGGAGGTCCGCGCCTACCGGGAGGTGATCTCCGACGCCACGTATCGCTACAACACCGAGACGCGGCCGATGGAGGAGCGCGACACTTACGGCAGGGCCTTCCTCCAGATCATGAACCTCTGGACGCGGGACGAGGCGGCGCGCCGGTACGTGCTCTCCCGCCGGTTCGCGAAGATCGCCGCGGACCTGATGGGCGTCGACGCGGTGCGCCTCTACCACGACCAGGCGCTCTATAAAGAGGGCGGAGGCGGACACACGCCGTGGCACCAGGATCACTACTACTGGCCGCTGAAGTCGAAGGGTATCCAGGCGCTCACGATGTGGATGCCGCTCGTGGACGTTCCGATCGACATGGGCGCGCTCACCTTCGCGAGCGGGTCGCACAACGAGGGCTTTCTCGGCCACCTGGAGATTTCCGACAAGTCCCACGACGAGTTCGACCGCGTCGTCCGGAGCCGCGGATTCCCGGTCGTCACCGCGCCGATGGCGGCCGGCGACGCGACGTTTCACGCGAGCTGGCTGCTCCACTCGGCGCCTGGCAACTCTAGCCCCGAGACGCGCGAGGTGATGACCATCATCTACTTCGCCGACGGCGTATCGACCTTCGAGCCCGACAACGAGCACCGCGCGAACGACCTGCGGACGTGGCTGCCCGGCGTAAATCCCGGCGAGCCGGCCGCAAGCGAGCTAAACCCCGTAGTCTTCCGGCGCTAACCCCGCCGCGCCGTGGACCGCGCGGAGCGGGGCCCCGTATGGGCGCGTCCTCGCAGCCCAAGAGGCGACGTGTCGCCGCAGTCCAAGTCGCCCAGCCTTCGGATTGCGCGGAGCGGAGCGCCGCATGGGCGCTGCCGCGCTTTGCCCCGGCGACGTGTCGCCGTTAACTCGCACTGGCCAGGCAAAGTCGCGGTTGGTCGCGGCGGATGAGCGCTCGTCTACGCGCGGCGCCGCTCGGACACGTCCGCCGGCCAGCGCAGCGACGCGTCGCCGCAGTCCGGGGCGATTGCGCTAACGCCAAATGGCCGCGAGATCGCGGCCGTTCGGCGTGAGCCTGTACACAATCGCGACCGGCATCTCCGAACGGACGATGCGCTCCATCAGCCCCGCATTCAGCATCTCCCTTAACGCCTGCGACATTGCCCGCGGCGTAACGCCTGGCAGCCTGGCACGGATATCCGCGAAGCGTGCCTCGCCGTAGCCGACCGCGCAGAGAACTGGCAGCGTCCAATTCTTCGGCCCGATCTGCGCCTCCGGGCCGAGACGCTCCAGCGTCGCCGCGGCCCTTGCCGCCAGCTCCCGGCCGCCGGTCCACCCTGGAAGCAGCCGACCTCCAGTTCGACGGACCGACGTGCGGATTCGGCGGAATGGTGCGGATCGCGACCTTCTTCGACCCGGTCGGCAACGCACTGATGGTCTATCAGGGCCTGGGCGGGCGGTAGCGGATTTCGTCCTGGTGGCGGCGCGAAGTCGCAAGGGAGGCGGACGGCAGCAACTCGCATTTAGCGGTCTTGCCGGGTCCGGCGCGCGAATTGTGGGCGATTGTATCGGCGTCCGGCAGAAATGTCGGGACGCTCATTCGTAATACTGCGGAGCGGTGGGCGACGGTTAATAGCGCCGTATGGCCCCGCAATCAACAATACGAATGAAAGGCGTTACCATGCAAGAGACAGCCACGAACGAGACGGCCGCCGCGCCGTGCCTGGACCTCTTGTTCCGCGAGGCGCGGACACACATCGCCTGGCAGGACAAGCCGGTGCCCGATGCTCTTCTCAAGGAGATTTACGATCTGGCCAAATGGGGGCCGACGAGCGCCAACTGCAGCCCCATTCACATCGTGTTCGTTCGGAGCGCTGAGGCGAAGGCCAGGCTGCTGCCGGCGATGGCCGCGAACAACGTTGAG
>DATGJU010000401.1:0-6963 GCA_035295045.1 Chthonomonadaceae bacterium | reverse complement strand
TGGCCGGATGGGCCATTCGATGCTCCGGCCCCGGACTGGCTGAGACGGTCACGCGCGTGCCGGCCATTCCGCCCCTCACGATCCGCAAGGTCGGCTTCCGAATCCGCGCCGCCGCTCCGCCCGAAGCCGGCTCTGTGGACGCGACGCTGGCGCTGTCGCGCGGCGGCGATCAGCCTTCGGATACGGCGGCGATCAAGCTGCGTGTTCGCAACAAGGCCGAGACTCGCAAAATCACATTTGTCAGCGCCATCGACGGGAGCGTGCAGTACTACGCGGTGAACCCGGCCAGCACAACGGGCGCTGCGCAGCATGGACCCGACCGACAGAGCGGACACACTGGCCCCAACGAGCCCGCTGGGCCAGGCGCCTCCGGCGGAAAGCGGGGCGGCGCGGGACTGGCGCTGTTCCTCACGCTGCACGGCGCAGGCGTGGAGGCGATCGGACAGGCGGACGCCTATGCGCCTAAATCGTGGGGCAACATCGTCGCGCCGACGAACCGACGGCCGTACGGCTTCGACTGGGAAGACTGGGGCCGCCTGGACGCTCTGGAAGTTCTGGATCTGGCGAAGGCGCGATTCAAGCCCGATCCGGCGCGGATCTATCTCACGGGACACTCCATGGGCGGGCACGGTACATGGCACATCGGCGTCACCTACCCCGACAAGTTCGCGGCGATTGGGCCGAGCGCCGGCTGGATCAGCCTTTTCTCCTATGCCGGCGCGACGCGGGCGCAGAACGCATCCGAGATGCAGTCACTCTTGCTGCGCCCGATGCAGCCGAGCGACACGCTCAGCCTGGAGCGCAACACCGTTCCGGAGGGAGTCTACATCCTCCACGGCGATGCCGACGATAACGTCCCGGTCACGGAGGCGCGGCAGATGAAGCGCGAGCTGGCCGCGTTCCACCCGGACGTGCAGTCGTGGGAGCAGCCCGGCGCCGGCCACTGGTGGAGCACGGATCAGCATCCGGCGGCGGGCGAGCGGTTCGGCGCGGCCTGCGTCGACTGGAAGCCGATGTTCGACCTTTTCGCCTCGCGCAGGCTGCCCGCCGATCCGGACGTTCGCGCGGTGGAGTTCTATACCGCGGACCCCGGCGTCTCGGCCTGGTGCCACTGGGCGGGAATCCTCGCGCAGGAGCACGCTTTCAAGGTGAGCGCGATCCAACTGTCGTGCGACCCTGCCGCCCGGACATTCTCGGGCACGACCGACAACGTGCTGCGGCTGGAGCTGAAGACCGCCGCGATCGCCGGGCCGGACCCGCTCATCGTGCGGATCGACGGACAGACGATCTCCAATATCGCCTGTCCCGGCGCCTGCGGCCCTATCTGGCTCGAAAAGCGCGGCGGGAGCTGGACCGCGGCGGGCCGGCCGGCCTCCTCGGACAAGTCGCCGGAGCGGTGCGGCCCCTTCAAGCAGGCGTTTCGCAACCGGATGGTCTTCGTCTACGGCACGAAGGGCACTCCGGACGAGAACGCCTGGGCCTACGCGCGGGCCAGATTCGACGCAGAGACCTTCTGGTATCGCGGGAACGGCGCGGTAGACGTCGTGGCGGACACCGCGTTCCACGCCGGCACCGACCGGGACCGGTCGGTAGTGCTCTACGGCAACGCCGAGACAAACGGCGCCTGGGCCGCGCTTCTCCGCGATTCGCCGGTGACCGTTACGCGGACCGCTGTCGGCATCGGCGAGCGCAAGCTGGACGGCGCCGACGTCGCCTGCCTCTTCGTGCGGCCGCGGCCCGGCAGCGCCACAGCGCTCGTCGCCGCGGTCAGCGGAACGGGTCTCGAAGGGATGCGCCTCACGGAACGGCTGCCGTACTTCTCTTCCGGCGTGGAGTACCCGGATTTCGTGGCGGTGCGATCTTCGATGCTAACGGATGGCGCCTCCGGCGTGCCGGCCGCCGGCTTCTTCGGCCCGGACTGGAGCGTCGCGAAGGGCGAGTTCGCCTGGCAATAGGCGGCGCGGCGAGACGTCACCGACGCGGTTGGTTTTGGAAGTGTCAGTGGGGTAACCTCCGAAACCATTTCTGCGTCGAATGTCTCGAATGAATTGGCGCGTGGCGCGGCGAAATCTACCGCGATCCGCGCGCTCGCACAAAATCGATGCCCGCCGCGCTGTTCGGTTTCCCGTCGATCCTGCAGCCTATTGGATGTAGGGGCCGTATTCTGACATGCGAGGTAAACCCGAAGTGTCGTTCGTGGATGCCGAGCCCGGTGCGGAACCGACCGGACGGTATGAGCGCGATCGGCTGCTCCTGCAGCGCTACGTTGCGACCCGCTCGGAGGAGGCGTTCGCGGCTCTCTTCGAGCGCTACTATCGATTCGTCTATGCGGTCTGTCTGCGCGAGGTGAGAAACCCGGAGCTAGCTGCCGATGCGGCGCAGGTGGTCTTCATCGCCCTCACGCAGAAGGCCGCGACGATCCAGCGCGGCGCATCGCTCTCCGCGTGGCTGTTCCAGGCGGCGCGGCTGGCGGGGCGCGATCTGGCCCGCCGGGAGCGCTGCCGCGCGAACCGGGAGCAGAGCGCGGTCGAGGAGCAGGTGCGGGATCTTAACGGCCAGTCCGCCGATTGGGAGGAGCAGGCTTGGCGGCGCATCGATCCATGCCTCAACGAGGCGCTCGCACGCCTGAGCGGCAAGGAGCGTCTCGCGGTCTGCCTGCGCTACTTCGACGGGCTGAGCATGGCGGAGTGCGGCCACGCGCTCGGGCTCTCGCCGGATGCGGCGCGCATGCGGATCCACCGGGCGCTCGAAAAGATGCGGCGCTACCTCGGGTCCGCGGGCGCGACGGTCGGCGCAGCCGCACTCGCGGTTCTGCTCGCTCGCGAATGCGAAGCCGCAATATCCGCGCTTACGCCGATGCCGCCACTGCCGATTTCGGGGGCGGGGCCGCACGCCGCGGCGGTGAAAGGAGTGGTATTCAAAATGAATCTCCTCGTTTGGAAACCCGTGATCGCGGGTCTGGCCGGGGCCGGCGCGGCATTGAGCCTTCCCATCCTGGCGCCGATCGCCAATTACGGGCCACACCATGCGCCGCGAGGCGCCATCGCGCAGAGCGCCCTCATCCTTTCGCCGCAGCCGGCGCCGGTCGACGACATCCACGGCTTCGCGCTGGACGGAATCGCCAGATTTCCGGGCAGCCAGCTTGAGGGGAAGCCGGCCGCGCTCGCCATGCTCGCCGGGCAGACCTATGCGCCACGTCAGTTTCGTACGGCAGTGCCGCCCGCGCGCGGTCCTGCGGTCACTGGACCGCAGCGGATCGGAAGCGCCGGCTCGTTCGCGATCCGGTATGCGGTGCCGATCGAGCAGCTCTCGCCGGAAGCGCGGATGCTCATCAAGCGGCTTGCCGCCCAGACCGTCGACGAGGACAGGAGCGCGCGAACGAAGCAGATACTCACTGCGCTGCGCGGCGTGCAGAAGGGCTACACGTCGGAGGGGCAGCTCGACGAGGCCGTCGCCGTGCGGCAGGCGATCCGCGTGTTCAAGCAGCGCCTGGCCGGCATTCTCCCGGACCCGGGCAACCTGACGGCCTATCGAGGCAAGATCGGCTCCTCGTACCTGTTCTCGGTCGTCGGGAAGACCACGGTCGACAACTCCTCGCTCATGTACGATCTCTACCTGCTCCGAGGAGCACGGATCCCGGAGGCGACGAGCCAGCGGATAGACGCTGAAGTCGAGCAGCTCTATGCGGGCGAGCGCTCGTCGCTCCTCGATCTCGGCAGCGGCGTTGGGCAGGCAATCCGAAGTCTGCCACTTATGGACGGCAGCCTGGATACCGGCTCGGTCGTGCCGGCCGGCGGCACGGCGACGGTCTGGGGCACGGACATCTATACGGACGACTCTCCCCTTGCCGCCGTGGCCGTGCATGCGGGCGTCTTGAAGGAGGGCGAGACCGGGATAGTGCGGGTAACGATTTTCGCCGGCAAGGACGAATACGACGGCTCTACGCGCAACGGCGTCACGAGCACGCCGTACGGTCCGTGGGAGGGCAGCTACATGGTGGAGAAGGCGCCGCCCATCGACGCGGCGCCGCCGGCCACCCTGCCCGCGGAGGCCTCCCGCCTCCTGGCCAAGCTCGGCCCGCCGGACCAGGCGACAGACGAGGCGATGGACGGCGCCCTCGCCGGCCTCCGCAGCCTGAAGACGGACGCGCAGAAGGCGAACAAGCTGGATGAGGCGCTGCTCATTCGCGATACGATCGCGGCTGCCATCGCCGCCCACCTCGACGCCATGCCCGATCCCGGCAACCTGACGGAGTTCCGCGGCCACTTCGGCCGGCCGCTCTTCTTCCAGATAACCGGCCGGACCGGCGGCTCGATCTGGGGAAGCGAGACCTACACGGACGACACCGACATCGGCACCGCCGCGGTCCACGCCGGCCTGCTCAAGCCCGGCCAGACGGGCGTGCTCCAGGTCACGATCCTGCCCGGCATGCAGAGCTACGCCGCCAGCACGCGCAACGGCGTCACGTCATCGCCCTATGCGGCGTGGACCGGCAGCTATCAGATGCGGGTGGTTACCACGTACTGATGCATCCGTAATATCAACGAGCCAGAAAAGTGCCGGGACGGATGAGTCCCGGCACTTTTTCTTCGATTACACTCCAACTCCTCCGAGAAGGCGCGCGCGATCAAAGTTTGCGCAGCCGAATTGCTGCCCGTGGTCGGTTCCGTGGACTCGTCGGACGATCCCGCTTCATCGCTCTTGCAAGGCGTACACCCATCTGCCCGGCTGGTGCGCCCTGTCTCTTCATTCCTGTTCGCCACAGTTCCGTCCGCGCTTCCGCACCAGCCAAACGTACGCTGCAACTAACGTTATATCGAGGGCGGTCAGGACCGACTCTCGCGCGATATCCCAACGCGTTTTGACAGAACGCTGACGCGCCGCGAACCACCAATTGGAGTTCGTGAACGGCAGCCACGCGAGAACGAGCCAGAGCGTGAAGAGGAGCGCAATCCACGCGCGAAGCAGCGGGTGCAGGGAGCGCCATAGCCCGCGGATGTCCGACCATTGCAGCTTCTGCACCGGAGCGCTCATCTCGGCTAATCCTCGGTCACTTCGCGCAACACGAGCACGTCGTGGCCATCGAAGTAGAGTCGGAGTACGTCGTGCTGTCGCGCC
This sequence comes from Chthonomonadaceae bacterium, assembly GCA_035295045.1. GTDB lineage: Bacteria > Armatimonadota > Chthonomonadetes > Chthonomonadales > Chthonomonadaceae > DATGJU01. The sequence continues at coordinate 1,845 of DATGJU010000401.1, read as the reverse complement.
AGATCCAGCGGCCTCAGTCCCAGGTCGTACTGGTTGATCTCACGGATTTCCGGACTGTCGGGCGGCGTGAATCCTTCGAGGCCGAGCCGTCGGTCCGGTGGCCCCAATAGAGCGACCGTTGCGGCGTCCAGGGAGCCGATCGCCAGATGGCTGCGGACGAGGTCATCGGTCGTTCTGGCGCGCGTGCGTCGCTCGGCGTGCGGCGGTGCTGCCCGCGCCTCACGCCAGCAGCGGCGTCAGCACCTCGCCGTGGACGTCGGTGAGGCGGCGCGCGGCGCCGTTGTGATAGAAGGTGAGGCGCTTGTGGTCGAGGCCCAGCAGGCGCAGCACCGTCGCGTGGAAGTCGTAGATCGTGCAGGGATCCTGCTGCGCCTTGTAGCCCAGTTCGTCCGTCGCCCCGTAGCTGGAGCCGCCCTTCACGCCCGCTCCCGCCATCCAGGACGTGAAGCCGTTCGGGTTGTGGTCGCGGCCCTCGGCGCCCGTCTGGTGCGTCGGCATCCGGCCGAACTCGGTGGTCCAGAGCAGCAGCGTGTCCTCAAGGAGGCCGCGCCGCTTAAGGTCCAGCAGCAGGCCGGCGGTCGGCTGGTCCATGATGGGGCAGTGGCGCTCGTAGTCGGCTTTGAGCGTCTTGTGCGCGTCCCAGTTGAGCAGGCCGTCAATCGCAGAGGCGGAGGCGCCGCAGTAGACCTGGACGAACCGCACGCCGCGCTCGACCAGCCGCCGCGCCAGGATGCAGTTGCGCGCGTAGCTGGCCTTCAACCGGTCCGGGCTGTCCGCGCCGTAGAGGCGCAGCGTCTCCGCCGTCTCACGCGAGATGTCCGTCACCCCCGGAGCGCTGAGCTGCATCCGCGCGGCCAGCTCGTAGGCGGCGATTCGGGCCGTCAGGTCGCTGTGGCCGGCGTGCCGCTCGGCGTATCGGGCGTTCAGGCGCGCGAGGAAGTCGCGCGTATCGCGCTCGGCGGCGGGCGCGCTGCCTGGTGGCGGCGCGAGGTTGGCGATCGGCCGCTCCGTGTTGAACGCCGTCCCCTGGTAGGCGGCGGGCAGAAAGCCGGCGCCCCAGTTGCCCGGCCCGTTCGGCGGCAGCCCGCGCACGTCCGGAATCGCGACGAAGGCGGGCAGGTCCTGGCTGGCGCTGCCAAGGGCATATGTGGTCCACGCGCCGATGCTAGGAAAGCCGTCCACCACGAAGCCGGTGTTCATCTGCAGCATGGCCGGGCCGTGCGTGTTGCTCTTCGCGGTGAGCGAGTGGACGAAGGCGATCTCGTCGACGCACTCGGCCAGGTGCGGGAGCAGGCTCGATACCCACTTACCGCTTTGTCCGTGCCTGGCCCACTCCCACGGCGATCGCATCAGGCTGCCGTTGCCGCCTTGAAAGGTGACGAGATTTGCCTCGCCCGGCATCGGCTGGCCGTGCTGCTTCTCCAGCTCCGGCTTGTACTCGAACGTGTCTATGTGGCTGACGGCGCCCGGGCAGAAGATCTGGATGACGCGCTTCGCCTTCGGTTCGAAATGCGGAGGGCGCCGCGCCAGAGGGTTCGCAGGCGCCTCGGCGCGCGCCGCGTCGGTCTCGCCGGCCAGCAGGCAGGCGAGGGCTATCCCGCCGATGCCGGTCGCCATCTGCCCCAGCAGCTCCCGGCGGCCCAGCGGGTTATCGAGCTCAACGGGCGCGGTATGCGCGTGAATATTGAATCGCCCGTTCTGATGGGCGCCCGGATTTTCGATTTTGGATTACTCCTGGACTGGCACGTCCGCGGTGGGTGCTTGCCCGGCGACTCAAGTCGCGGCTGACAAGACAGTAGTCGGCCTGCGCCGACAAGACTTCGAGTTGTAGGCTCTCGATGGAAC
>DATGJU010000400.1:0-2105 GCA_035295045.1 Chthonomonadaceae bacterium | reverse complement strand
CACAGGCCGGCGGGGACGGTCCCGGACCGGTCGCAGAGGGCCATGCTGAGATAGGCGCAGCCGTCCTTCTTGATGCGGGTCTCTACGGATCGCACGAGTACGGGCAGGCTTACCTCCTCGCCCTGCTCCAGCTGTGCCAAGCAGCGTGTGCGTTCCATGGAATCGTCCTCCTGCCCGGGAGCCTCGAAGCGTAGTACAACCAGGGGTCGGTGGTCGGGGGTTGGGGGCCAGGAACCATGCCGGCGCGCATGGCGGGCTTCGGCTTCCAGGGGAAGAGCGTCTCGTGCTGGCGCGGCATCCTTGTACCATCTATGACGATTGCCCCGGCGCCTGCGTAGTAGAACCAGGGACCAGGGGCCAGGGGTCGGGGGCCAGGAACCATGCCGATGCGCCCCCCTACCCCCCAATTCTGGGGGAGTCGCCCCCCTCTCACCGCTTGCCTCCGCTTCGCGGCGCGGCGAGAACTCTCTCCCAATTCTGGGGGAGTCAGACAGGCCGGCTACCAGGAATCGCCCCCCGGCCCGTACGGGAGTCATATGGGCCAGCAGCGAGCGACCGCCATGCAGATTTCCGAGACTATCGCGGCCATCGCCACGCCTCCGGGCGAAGGGGGCATTGCCGTGGTGCGCGTCTCCGGGGTGCGAGCCGTGGCCGTTGCCGGGGCGCTCTTCCGGCCGGTTCGCGGCGGCGAGCCCACGGGGTTCGGCGGCTACACGGTCCACTACGGGCGCTTTGTCGATCCGGAACACGGCGAGCCGCTGGATGACGGCCTGCTAACCGTGTTCCGCGCGCCGCACTCCTATACCGGCGATGACGTCGCAGAGTTGGCGTGCCACGGTGGCGCGGCGACGACGCGGCGGCTTCTCGGCGCGGTCCTACGCGCCGGGGCGCGTCTCGCGGAGCCGGGCGAGTTTACGCAGCGGGCGTTTCTCTACGGCCGCATCGATCTCGCGCAGGCGGAGGCCGTTGCCGATCTGATCCGTGCGCGCACCGAGTCCGCGCAGCGGATGGCGCTCCGGCAGCTCGACGGCGCGCTCTCCGGCGCCGTTCGTCAAATGCGCGATTCGCTTATCGGAATCCTTGCGGCCATCGAGGTCACGATCGACTTCAGCGACGAGGTCGGCGACCTGGACCACGGAGCGCTGCTGCCGCGAATCCGCGATGTCCGGCGAGAGGTCGAGGCCCTGTTGGAAACGGCCGATCGGGGGCGGATCCTCCGCGAGGGACTGCGCGTGGCGCTGGTAGGAAGGCCGAACGTCGGCAAGTCCTCGCTGTTCAACGCGCTGCTCCGCGCCGATCGCGCGATTGTCACCGCGCAGCCGGGTACCACGCGCGATCGGCTGGAAGAGACGGTGAGCATCGCAGGCGCGCCAGTAACGCTCGTCGACCTTGCGGGCCTGCGCGACACCGACGATCTAGTAGAGCGCGCCGGCGTGGAGCGCGCGCTATCCGCGGTGGAGCAGAGCGACCTGGTCTTGCTCGTCCTCGACGCCTCCGCGGGCGTGACCGAGGAGGACCGCGCGATCGCCTATCGGCTGCGCACCGTGCCTGCATCACGGCTGTCCATAGTAGTGAACAAGCGCGACGCGGCCGAGGCCGAGGCGCTATCCGCGGCGATGGCTCTGGCGGCTAAACTGGTGGATGCGCGGGACATCGTCGCCGTATCCGCGCTGAACGGCGAGGGCCTGCCGGAGCTGGAGCGGTCGCTTCGACGCGCGATCTTCGGGGGCGAGGACGGCAAAGACGCGGACGCGATTGCCTTCGAGACGACGGTCGTATCGAGCGCACGCCACCGTGCAGCGCTTGAAGAGGCGCTCGCCAGCCTGCGCGAAGCGGAGCGGACGGCGGAGGAGCGGCTGCCGGGCGACTTCATCGCTATCGACGCTCGCGGCGCACTCGATTCGCTCGGCCTGATCACCGGCGAGACCGTTACCGACGATATTGTGCACCGGGTATTCCGGGACTTCTGTGTGGGAAAATAGTGCTGACGATAGTTGCGCGCACATGCCTCACAGACATAAACACGGGTTTGAAAGGATAGGACGTTGTCCTCTAACATAATCGGCGCCGATGCCGAGATGCGACTGACGGACGGAGTGGAGCGG
>DATGJU010000399.1:0-13850 GCA_035295045.1 Chthonomonadaceae bacterium | reverse complement strand
CGACCAGCGTCGTTTCGCTGCTGATCTTTATCGCGCCGCTCGCGCTGGCCGTCTACTACGATCGGGCGCGCCTGCGCCGGGGAGTTTGAGTTGCCGCTTCTCCGGAAGCGGCGGCGCTGCAACGTCCGTGTTTCGCCGATGTCAGCGCACCGGTCCAGCGCGGATCGGCTCCGCACGATCCATCCGCCATCGCGCTACAGCGCGCGCTCCTGGCGAAGCGAAGGCGCGGGCCGGCCGCAGTCGATCCACATCTTGCGGGCGAGCTGACGCGTGTCGCACCGGACGCCATAGGGCGCGAAGTACTCGTAGATGCGCTGAAGGTCGCGGACGAACAGGGAGTAGGCGTCCGGATTGTCCATGGGATCGACCGCCTGCGGGAAGTCGATTATCTGCACCTTGCCCTGCCAGTAGAGCACATTGTACGCCGACAGGTCGCCGTGAACGCGGTCCTGGTCCAGCATGATCTCCAGGTTGTCGAGGATCCGGCTGTAGGCTGGCCCGACCTCGAACGGCTCGAGACGCACGTTCTGTAACTGTGGCGCCACGTGGCCCCGATCGCCGAAGTACTCCATGAGTATCACGCTTCCCGCCTGCGCAATCGGCTCCGGCACGTCGGCGCCGGCGGCGTGAAGGCGGCGAAGTGTCTCGTACTCGCAGCCGATCCACATCGCGAACTGCATCGCCATTCCTTTGGCAGTTCGCGTCGCAATGGCGCGGTCGGCGCGCGCGTTCAGTGTCGTGCGGCCCTGCTGGTAGACGCCGTCGTTCTTGAAGCTCCGCTGCGTCCGCGGCCGGTAGTACTTCGCGGCGAATAGCGCGCGCTCCAGGCGCGGATGCGACTGGCAGCAGAAGACGCTCGCCTCCTTGCCGCTCTTAACCACGGTAGGCTCGCCGACGATCAGCTCGTCCGCGAAGAACGGCGCCAGAGGCCCGCCCGGCGTCTCGGTTTCGTCCACGTCTGCGAGCCTCGTGAGCGCCTTCGGGCCCCGCAGCCGGACCGGGCGGTCCAACTCGCCATACTCAATCGATTCGTAGTAGTCCAGGTCCAGTTTTGGTGTCTCCCAAGCGGTCTCAATGCAGGTTTCACTCTCTATCGATGGCGCGGTCGCCGGCGCTAAAGCGCGCAGAGTCGCATTTTGCCTCGGCTCCATCTTGACGCGGCGTCTGCCCGTGTGCTAGAATGGGCCAACGAGTTTGAAATGATACTGTCCCTTTAACATAGTCCGGCGAGGCTAACAAGGGATGAGTCCATACGGTGTCCGCGAGGGGCCGGGTGCGTTTCCACATCGGCCCGGTTCGCGCGCGACCAATGCCAACGCCTCTGCCGGCCGGCCCAATCGGGCCGCGGTGAGGCGTTTCTTACGTTCAGGTGTTCGGGTTTTCAGGTGCTCGGGCTTTCAGGTCCAGTTGCGAAACGGCGAGCTGACCGGAATACCTGAACACCGAATACCTGAATACCTATGGAGTATCCAGCTTGGCGGCAGGATCACAAGGCGAAGGCAGTGCGGCGGTCGTCCAGGTGATGGACGGCGATGACATTCGGCGCGCGGTGACGCGCATCGCGCACGAGATCGCCGAGCGCAACCGCGGCGTCAAGGATGTGGCGCTGATCGGAGTGCTCTCGCGCGGCGTTCCGCTGGCGGCGCGACTAGCGAAGCTGCTCAAGCAGATCGAGGGCGTCGACGTGCCGGTCGGCAGCCTGGACATCGGGCTCTACCGTGACGATTTCGGCGCGAATCCCGCCACGCGGCCGCCGCTCGCTCCCAGCTCGATCCCGTTCGACCTGGACGCGAAGCACATTATCCTGGTGGACGACGTGCTCTACACCGGCCGCACCGTCCGCGCGGCGATCTCCGCGATGCTGGACCTGGGCCGGCCCGCGAGCGTCCAGCTTGCCGTGCTGCTGGACCGCGGCCACCGCGAGCTGCCGATCCGGCCGGACTTCGTCGGCAAGAACCTTCCGACGGCGCGGAATGAGCATGTCCAGCTCTATCTACTCGAAGACGACGGTGTAGACCGCGTCGAAATCTGCAGGCAGCCGTAAGAGGGACTGGGATGAAGCACCTTCTCTCCCTGCGGGAGACGCCCGAATCCGATATCCGCTATCTCCTGGACACCGCGCAGGTTTTCAAGGAGATCCTTGCGCGACCGGTCAAGAAGGTGCCCACGCTGCGCGGCCGCGCGATGATAACGCTGTTCTACGAGAACTCGACGCGAACGCGCACCTCCTTCGAGATGGCCGCAAAGATCATGAGCGCCGAGGCCATCAACATCGCCGTGGCGCAATCGTCCGTCGCCAAAGGCGAGTGCCTGAAGGATACGCTGCTCACGCTCCAGGCGCTGAAGGCGGACTGCGTCGTGATGCGCCACTCGGCTTCCGGCGCCGCGGAGTTCGCGGCCGCGCAGCTCGGCATCCCGGTAGTGAACGCGGGCGACGGCCGCCACGAGCATCCGACGCAGGGCCTGCTGGACATGCTTACGATCCGCCAGCACAAGGGCGACCTCAGCGGTCTCACCGTGGCGATCGTCGGCGACATCCTCCACAGCCGCGTTGCGCGGTCCAACGTGTGGGGGCTGACGAAGCTGGGCGCGGAGGTGCGGCTCGTCGGGCCGCGGACGCTTCTGCCGCCGCATGCGGAGGGGCTCCCAGTGAGGGTGTACGACAATCTGCGGCAGGGGCTGGAGGGCGCGGACGTGGTCAACGTGCTCCGGCTCCAGCTCGAGCGGATGGAGCGGGGACTCCTGCCGTCGCTGCGCGAGTATTCGCGCATGTTCGGCATCTCCCCGACTTCGATCCGGTTTGCACGGCCGGACGCGCTGGTCCTGCACCCGGGGCCGATGAACCGTGGCGTCGAGATTTCGGCGGATGTGGCGGACGGTCGCCACGGAATCGCGAGCGCGGTCGAGGAGCAGGTGACGAACGGCGTCGCGGTTCGTATGGCGGTTCTGTACACGCTTATGGGCGCGCAGAATCCATCGATCACCGACTAATGCCTGGAGGGCTGCGGATTTGAAGGTTGCGCTCGTAGGCGGACGGGTTATCGACCCCGCGCAGGGTATCGACCGTGAGGCCGATCTCCTCATCGAGGGAGAGCGGGTCGCCGGTTGCATCGGTCCCGGATCCGCGCCATCGGACTACGAGACGATCGACGTGCGCGGCAAGGTCGTCGTCCCGGGTCTGATCGACATCCACGTCCACCTGCGGGATCCGGGGTTCGAGTACAAAGAGGATATCGAGAGCGGCACGCGCGCCGCGGCAGCGGGAGGATTTACGCGCGTCTGCTGCATGCCTAATACCAATCCCGCCATCGATACGGGCGCGGTGGTGCGGCAGATCGTCGAGACGGCGAAGGAGCGAGGGAGCGCGCGCGTACATCCGATCGGCGCGGCGACGCGGGCCATGCAGGGCGGCCAGCCGACCGAGATGGCGGAGCTGAAGGCCGCCGGCGCCATCGCGATCTCGGACGACGCCTTCCCACTTCAGGATGCCGAGACCGTACGGACGATCATGCAATACTGCCGGATGGTGGACCTGCCGCTGATGACGCACAACGAGGACAAGCAGCTGACCGAGAAGGGCTGCATGAACGACGGCTACACCGCAACGGTACTTGGCCTGCCGGGCATGCCGGCCGCCGCCGAGGACATCGCGGTCGCGCGAAACATCCTGCTCGCGAAGCTCACGGGCTGCCGTCTCCACCTGCTGCACATCTCCACGGCCGGCACGGTCGAGCTGCTTCGCCGCGCGAAGGCGGACGGTATAGAGGTCACCGGCGAGGCCTGCCCGCACCACTGGGCGCTTACGGATGCGGCCTGCGAAGGATACCGCACCGACGCCAAGATGAACCCTCCGCTGCGGACGGAGGCGGACTGCGAAGCGGTGAAGGCCGGACTCAAGGACGGCACGATCGACTGCATCGTAACCGACCACGCGCCGCATGCGGAGTACGAAAAGGAGGTCGAGTTCGAGGCGGCTCCCTTCGGCATTCTGGGCCTGGAAACCTCGTTCCCGCTCACGTACACGCACCTGGTGCTACCGGGCGTGCTAACGCTTAGCCAGGCGATCGCCAAGATGACGATCGAGCCGGCGTGCGTGCTCGATCTGCCGGACGGCGCCGGGACGCTGGAACCAGGCGCGCTCGCCGACGTTGCCGTTCTCGATCTGGGTGCGGTCTGGACGGTCGATCGGAACGCCGTCCGGTCCAAATCGCACAACACCCCGTTCCACGGACACGAGCTGCGCGGGCGCGCCGCATTCACACTGCTTGGCGGCAGGCGGATCGCGCTGTGACACGACCGGATCGCAGCCGCGATGCCGCCGCCGTATTTCTGAATGGGACGGTGCTGACCATGGCGGGCGGCGACGGCGCCGCGAGCGCGGGCGGCGTGGCCGTCGATCGGGCAGGCCGCATTCTGGCCGTTGCCGGCGCAAGCGAGATCGGCGAGTTTGCCGAACCGGGCGTGCGAACGATCGACCTCGGCGGTCGCACGCTGATTCCGGGGTTCTTCGACTGCCACATGCACCTGCTGTGGCTTGGGCGCAACCTGAGCAATGTGAGCCTCGCCTCGCCGCCGGTCCGCGATCGCGACGACGTCGTCCGGCTGCTGCGCGGGCGCCGCGCCGCGGAGCCGGAGGCGACCCTGATCCAGGGCAACTTTTACGATCAGAACCGGCTTCCGGACGGCCGCCATCTGACGCGCGCGGACCTGGACCTCGTGGCCACCGATATCCCGGTGCGCATCGAGCACACGTCCGGCCATGCGGCGGTGGTGAACAGCAGGGCGCTGGCGCTTCTCGGCATCACGCGCGATACGCCGAACCCGGCAGGCGGCGAGATCGAGCGCGACGCGGCGGGCGAACCGACGGGCTTGCTGCTTGAGACGGCGAGCTGGAACAACCTGAATCGGATCGTGCCCGACCTGACGCCGGGACAGGCGGTCGAGGCTCTCGGCCGCACCGATCGCTACCTGCTGGAGCGTGGTGTCACGAGCGCAACGGACGCGGATACGATGCCCCGCGAGATCGGCTGGTACGCCGACGCCGCGCTGGCCGGCTGCCTGCGAGTCCGCACAAACTGCATGGTGGCATGGGAGACGGTGCTGCTCCACGCCGGCGATTCCGCGGCGCCTTCGCCCGTCGATCTCCAGCCCACGCGCGCCGGCCTGGACGGTCACCGGCTGCACGTGGGACAGGCAAAGCTCTTTTCGGACGGGGCGATCACGACGCGCACCTGCCTGCTGTCGGAGCCGTTGGAGGGCGTGCCGGACAACTACGGCATCGCCATGCACGACGAGGAGAACCTCCGGCAGATGATTCGCCGGGCGCATGAGGCCGGCTGGCAGGTCGCCACCCACGCGATCGGCGATAAGGCCATCGACCTTGTTCTGGCGGCCTACGCGGCGGCGCAGCGGGCGGCGCCGCGAAACCGGCCGGACCATCGGATCGAGCACTGCATGCTGCTGAATGACGGATTGATCGCGCGCATGCGCCGGCAGCACGTCTGGTCGATCGGCCAGCCGGAGTTTCTCACCGCCCTGGGCGATGCCTACTTCGCGGCGCTGGGCGAGGAGCGTGCCAACCGGCTATCGCCCTACGCGACGCTGGACGCGCGCGGCATCGCGCAGGCTTTCAGCTCCGACTGCCCGGTCGTGCCCGGCGCGCCTCTCGACGGCATCCGGGCGGCGGTCGACCGAAAGACGCGCAGCGGCCGCGCCATCGGCGCCGCGGAGGCCCTTACCGTGGAAGCGGCGCTGTATGCCTACACGGCGGCCCCGGCGTTTGCCTCGCGGGTCGAGCGGGACCGGGGCACGATTGAGCCGGGCAAATGGGCCGATTTCGCCGTGTTGTCGAGGAACCCGCTGAACACGCCGCTGGACGAGTGGGACGACCTCCGCGTCGTGGCGACCTACGTCGCCGGAGAGTGCCTGTACGGATGAGAGCCTACTTGGTACTGGAAGATGGATCGGTATTCGAGGGCGAATCGCTTGGCGCGTCGGGCCGGGCGATCGGCGAAGTGGTCTTCAACACCGGGATGACCGGCTACCAGGAGATCCTCACCGACCCGTCCTATGCCGGACAGATCGTGGCGCTCACGTACCCGCTGATCGGTAACTACGGCATCAACCCGGAGGACTTCGAGAGCCGGCGCGTGCAGGTCGAGGGCCTCATCGTTCGCGAGGCGTCTGAAAGTCCGAGCAACTGGCGGTCGGCGCAGACCCTTGGCGCGTTCCTGAAGGAGAAGGGCGTCGTCGCCATCAAAGGCGTGGATACGCGGGCGATAACGCGAGCCCTGCGCGTCAAGGGCGTGATGATGGGCACAGTAACGACAGAAGAGGCGCCGGACGCGGCGCTTTCGGCCCTCAAGAGCGCGCCGGACTACGCAAAGATAGATTTCGCGCGGCGAGTCACCGTCGAAGACCCGTACCGCTGGGGGCCTGATTCGTCCGGCCCGGAGCCGCTCGACAGGCCGCGGCCCGCCGGGGCGCCTCCGCTGCACCGCGTGGCCCTGCTGGATTGCGGCGTCAAGTACAACATCATCCGCAGCCTCGCCGAGCTGGGCTGCGAGACGACGGTCTATCCCTGCACCGCGACCGCGGACGAGCTGCTCCGCGACAATCCGGACGGGATCATGCTCTCGCCAGGGCCGGGCGACCCCGCGCAGTACGGCTACATCGTGGATACGGTAAAGCGGCTCGCCGGTAAGAAGCCCATTCTGGGCGTCTGCCTTGGAAACCAGATACTCGGCTGCGCTTTCGGGAGCCGAACGTTCAAGCTAAAGTTCGGACACCGTGGCAGCAACCATCCCGTCAAGGATCTGCAGACCGGCCGCGTCAGCATCACGTCGCAGAATCATGGCTACGCGGTCGACCCGGACCGGCTGAAGGACGGCATGGAGGTGGGCTTCGTCAACCTGAACGATGGAACGGTGGAGGGACTTCGGCATCGCGAGCTGCCGATCTTCTCGATACAGTACCACCCCGAGGCATCGCCCGGACCGATGGACAGCGCCTACTTTTTCCGCCAGTTCGTCGATGTGCTGGACCGGCAATAGGAGCCAATTGACTGAGCTGGACCAAGGTTGTCGGCGCTGCGCCTCGGCCCGGCAGCGTTTGCGCGAACAGCCGGCGCCCGGCAGGATGGAGCGGGCCACGTGCCGTTCGGCGCTGCGGACGAGACCGGAGAGGCTGGAAATGTTTCGACGGGGCGGGCGGATATGACCGCGGCAGCCCGCCTGCCGGCGTGGCCGCGGTGGGCGCGATGGGCGCTGGCTGCCGCGATCGCGCTCGCCGTCCTGCTGAGGCTGGTCGCCCTGGACTCGGACCCGTATGCACGGCTCTCCTGGAGCAGCGGGCTGCTCACCGATGAAGGATTCTACATTCACAATGCGCGCAATGTGGCGCTGTTCGGGAGCCCGGTAAAAGACGGCTTCAATAATATGCTGATTATGCCCACGCTGCATTTTGTGCAGGTGGCCGTGTTACGCGTGTGGGGCGTCGGAGCCGTCCCGGCGCGCATGATCTCGGTAGTGTGCAGTCTGTTGGCCGTTGCGGCGCTCTATTTCGCGGTGAACCGCGCGTTCGGTCGCCGGGCAGCCCTGATCGCCGCGCTCATACTGGCGCTCGACCATACGAACCTGTTGTACAACCGGATGGCGCTGATGGACACGCCCGGCGAGTTGCTGCTCGTATGCGCGCTCTACGCCTGGGTCCGGGGCGTGGAGGGGAGTTTCAACCTGCGCTGGATGGCCGCCTGTGGCGCGCTGCTGGCGGTTGCAGCGATTACGCGCAGCCTGGCGGGGCTCGCCGTGCCCGCGGTGTTTATTGCGGTGTGGCTGGGCCGTCGGCGGCAACTGGCGACCGGCGGATCCGGGGCCGCTGCTGCGGCGCCGGAGCAATCGTTCGATGTGGCGGACCGGACAGGTTCGCCGGAGACTGCGGACGGCCTCGCCGGGCAAGACCAAACAGCTTTAGGCGAGTCTTCGCGGTCACCAGCAGCCACAATGCGGCCGGGTTGGACGGAGCTGCCGGCACATGCGAGCAGGCCGCGCCCGGGAACAGGCCCGACGGCAGGCGCCGCGGCCCTCGCGCTTTCCGTCGGAATTGGCATCGTGCTGGCGGTCTACTATCAGGCCTGGTATTCGCGCTTCGGCTGGCGAATCGAAGCGATGAGCAGCTACTACCTGCGGCATCAGCTGCTTCCGTCCTCGCCGGGCCGTTTGGCACTTAACGCGTTTAACGCGTGGCTCGGAGACGAGCGGGGCGCGGCGCCGTTCCTGATGCGCCACACGCCGGTCCAGGTTTTGCTCGGCGGGGGATGGATGTACTGGCGGTTGCGACGGGCGCGCTACCGCGATGCCGAGCCGCAATCCGAGACGTGTGAACGTCATTCGAGCCCGACGGAGTGGTTGGTGGTGGCGTGGCTCTGCTGCGCCGCGCTCTTCCTTTCGGTCGCGAGCTACGCGCCCAGCCGGTACTATCTAATCTTCTATCCGCCGCTCGCGATCGTAGCGGCGCTGGGCTTGGCGAACATAGGACAGGTGATCCGCGCGCTGCTGGCGTCGCGGCGGGCATTGTTTGCGGCTGGCGCCTACTGCGCATATCATGGCGCACTGTTGGTCTGGCACCATGCCAACCTGCCGTCGATATTGGCCGTCGCCAATGCCACGGTGATCGGCGGGGCGGGGGCGCTGCTCCTCCGGGCCGCGATCGGTGCGCGCCGTGAGCGCGTGGCGGCGGTCCTCCGGAGGGCGCCGGCCGTCGCCGTCCTACTGTGGGCGGCGATCAATGCGGGATATTACGCCGATTGGCTCGCCGGGCTGCGGTACGGCGAGCGCGATGCAAGCCGGCTCTTGGCCGCAGCCGCGTCTCCCGGAGCCACCGTGTTTGGCGATGTCGCGCCAGGCCTGTGCATGTACAACCGGCTGGCGGTCGTTCCGGTCATCCCCGGGCTGTGCAACGACAACGCGCCCGTTGAGCGGTACCGGGGCGCCAGGTTCGTCGCAGTGCTGGACGATCCGTACCGCGAGCGCTGGTGGGACAGGAACTATCCGGAAATTGTTACGCCGGCAAACCGGCTCGCCCGGTTCCCGAGTATCGCACGGTTTCCGGTGGTGATCTATCGCGTGCCGGACAGCTTCGTCGGCCAGAACGTAATGCGGATCTACTGAGCCGGCCCGCTGCGGCGGACCCGGCCGCAGCGCCAAATCGCGCCTAGAGCGGGCGGCTGCGTCTTTGGAATAATATGCCAAAAGATACCAGCATCAAGAAAGTATTGGTCGTCGGCTCAGGCCCGATCGTTATCGGCCAGGCGGCCGAATTCGATTACGCCGGGACGCAGGCCTGCCGCGCCCTTCGCGAGGAGGGCATATCTGTCGTTCTGATCAACTCCAACCCGGCGACGATCATGACCGACGTAGAGGTCGCCGACCGTGTCTACATCGAGCCGCTCAACGTCGACTTCGCACAGCGTATCATCGCCAGGGAGCGGCCCGACGGCCTTCTTCCGACCCTCGGCGGGCAGACCGGATTGAACCTGGCGACGCAGCTTGCGGAGGCCGGCGTCCTTGCGAAGTACGACGTGCGGCTGCTCGGCACTCCGCTCAGCTCGATCCAGAAGGCCGAGGACCGCGAAGAGTTCCGGACGCTGATGCGCGAGATCGGCGAGCCAGTGCCCGAATCCTGGATCGTGACCGACGAGGCGCAGCTCGATGCGCCGATAGCGTCCGGGATTTGGCCGCTGATCGTGCGGCCGGCGTACACGCTCGGCGGTACGGGCGGCGGAATTGCGAACAACGAGAGGGAGCTGCGGGAGATCGCGCGGCGCGGCCTGGAGGCCTCCATGCGCCACCAGGTAATGGTCGAGCGCTACCTGGCCGGATGGAAAGAGATCGAATACGAGGTGATGCGCGACGCGAACGATACCGCGATCACCGTCTGCAACATGGAGAACTTCGATCCGATGGGGGTGCACACGGGCGACAGCATCGTCGTCGCGCCCTCGCAGACGCTCTCCGACAAAGAGTACCAGATGCTGCGGACCGCCGCGCTCAAGATCATCCGCGCGCTCAAAATCGAAGGCGGCTGCAACGTCCAGATGTCGCTGGATCCCGCCTCGTTCCGCTATTACATCATCGAGGTGAACCCGCGCGTTTCGCGATCCAGCGCGCTCGCGTCCAAGGCTACCGGCTACCCGATCGCCCGGGTCGCGGCCAAGATCGCAACGGGCCTCCATCTCGACGAGATCGAGAACGCGGTGACGAAGAAGACACTGGCCTGCTTCGAGCCGGCGCTCGACTACTGCGTGGTGAAGATTCCGCGCTGGCCGTTCGACAAGTTCACGCTGGCGGACCGTCGAATTGGAACGCAGATGAAGGCTACGGGCGAGGTGATGGCGATCGACCGATCGTTCGAATCTGCCCTAATGAAGGCGATTCGGTCGCTCGAGGTCGGCATCTTCGGGCTATCGAACAAGACAGCGCACCAGTTGAGCGACATTCAGTTGGAAGAGGCGATCCGCGTGCCGAACGACGAGCGGCTCTGGGCGATCACCGAGGGCTTTCGGCGAGGAATGATGGTCGAGGAGATACAGGCGCTGTCAAACGTCGATCCCTGGTTTCTGCGCAAGCTGCTGGGTCTCGTCGAGCTTGAGACGCGCCTCAAGATCAATGGGCCGGCCCTGGCTCGGCTGGCCGGCCGCGACGTCGCGGCGTACCCGGCCCCGGAGGCAGCCGACGTCTCCGGCGCTCCGGGCAGCGCACCCGGCGAATCGGCTCGCCACGATGCCGCGCAGGAAGCGCGCGGATCGGACGCCCGGCCGGCCGTCCCCGCCGCGGAGCACCATCGGATGGTCCGGCTGCTGTGCGAGGCGAAGCGCTCCGGCTTCCCTGACCGGATCATCGCAGACCTGGCCGGCGTCGCGGAATCCCGGCTGCGCCAGGTGCGGAAACAGCTCGGCATCGTACCCGTGTACAAGATTGTCGACACGTGCGCCGCAGAGTTTGAAGCGGCCACGCCCTACTACTACTCTTGCTACGACCTGGAGGATGAGTGACCTGACGCGCCTATCCCCGCTCCTTCGGGAGTGCGTGCTCCCGAAGGCGGGAAGGGGCTTCCTACCCCCAACCCCCTCCCGCAAGCGGGCAGTCCCGTATGGGCGGGAAGGGGCCAACGCATTCTCTCCCCCTTCCCGCACGCGGGATGGCGGGTTCCCGCGTGCGGTTGGTGGGGGGCAGGTCCGGCGAGCTTAATCGAAATGGTGGCCGAGGCCGGCTAGGTCCAGCGACGAATGGCGGAAGACGTGAAGCAGCACGAACCAAAAGTGGTTGTGATAGGCTCTGGTCCGATACGCATTGGACAAGGGATAGAGTTTGACTACTGTTCGGTCCACAGCGTCTGGGCGCTCCGCGAGGCGGGCTACCAGGCGATCATCATCAACAATAACCCGGAGACGGTTTCGACCGACTTCGATACTTCGGACCGCCTCTTCTTCGAGCCGCTGACGGCAGAGGACGTCCTCAATATCCTGGACCGTGAGCAGCCAGAGGGCGTGATCGTCCAGTTCGGCGGGCAGACCGCGATCAACCTGGCTAAGCCGCTCTCCGAGGCGGGGATTCGCATTCTCGGCAGCTCGTCCGATTCGATCGACCTTGCGGAGGACCGTGACCGGTTCGAAAAGGTGCTTGCCGAGCTGAAGATCCCCAAGCCGGCCGGGCGCGCGGTGACTAGCGCGGAGGCGGCGCTGGTAGTGGCGGAGGAGATCGGCTATCCGGTACTCGTCCGGCCATCCTACGTACTCGGTGGCCGCGCCATGGAGATCGTCTACAACAGGACCGACCTGGAGCGGTACATGGCCTACGCGGTGGACGTATCGCCGAAGGCTCCTATCCTCGTCGACAAGTATATCCTGGGCAAAGAGGTCGAGGTAGATGTCATCAGCGACGGGACCGATTGCCTGCTGCCGGGCATCATGGAGCATATCGAGCGGGCGGGCGTACACTCCGGCGACAGCATGGCCGTCTATCCGCCGCAGTCGCTCTCCCCCGAGGTCATCGACCAGATCGTCCAGACAGCGACGCTTCTCGCCAGGCAGCTCGAAGTCCGCGGGCTTATGAACATCCAGTTCGTCGTGGACCGCGATACCGACACGGCGCAGGTTCTCGAGGTCAACCCGCGGGCATCACGGACGGTGCCTTACCTGAGCAAGATAACGGGAATACCGATGGTGCGTGTTGCAACGCACATCATGCTGGGCCGCACGCTCCGGGAGCAGGGCTACGTCTCGGGCCTCCATCCCAACCAGGGCAGCATTGCGGTGAAAGCGCCGGTCTTCTCGTTCGCGAAGCTCGCGCAGGTGGACATAAGCCTCGGGCCGGAGATGAAGAGCACCGGCGAGATCATGGGACTGGACGCCGACTATTCCCGTGCGCTCTACAAGGCGATGATCGCCAGCGGAATCGGCGTGCCGAACGGCGGCAACCTCATTGCGACGCTTGCGGACTCGGACAAGGCCGAATCGGTGCAGATCATCCGCGAATTCGCGGCGATCGGCTTTCAGATATTCGGCACGTCGGGCACGGCCAAGTACCTGCAGGAGCAGGGCATTGCCGCGCAGCCGGTGAAGAAGCTGCACGAGGGCGCCGGTAACATAGTGGACCTTATTCGCAGCGGTCAGACGGCACTGCTGATCAATACGCTGTCCAGCGACAAGCGGATTGAGCGGGAGGCAGCCCAAATCCGGCGCGCCTCCGTCGAGGCCGGAGTGCCGTGCCTTACGAGCCTGGATACAGCGCGGGCCCTGCTGCTTTCTCTGGCAGCGCAGCGCCAGGGCGACCCGTTCGCCCTCGCCACAGTGGACGAATACCTGGCCGGCTTGTAGCGCCTTGCGGCCGCAAATCGCTGTGCCGCGCCGTAGCGCCGATCTACTTCGGCTGCTGCTCTGTGGCACGATTTGTCTGAGCACTTCGATGGGCCTGATCCACTCTATTCTCTTGAAGGCCGCCCATGAGCTCGCGCGGCAAACAGGCGCCGCGCCGCGCGCGTAGTATAATCAGAACGCATCTCAAGTGGGGTGAGTCCGATGTGGCAGCAGTGGGCGGTCTATCTGTGCGTCGCGGCGGCTGGGATCTATTTGGCGCGGTATATCTACACGTCCTTGCGGGCGGTCCTGGAGGCGCGTAAGGGCTGCGGCGATGGCTGCGCGAAGTGCGCCTTCGCCCAGCAGCCGAAACCGGCGCGCCCGTCGGGCACGCCGCCGGGCGGGATCATCGCGCTGACCGACATCCGTGCGACTCCACCGCGAAAGCCGTAGGAAGGCGCTCTGCCGGTCGGCGCGCGGACCCCGCGCCGTGTTCGCGGCTGCGGCGCCGGCCCGGCTCACGATGTACCTGCTGCGCTTCCGTATCCCGACGTGCAAAAGAGCCTGGAGGCGAAGGCCACCAGGCTCTTTTGCACGAGTGCCGCTGCGCGTTACTTCTGCAGCGTCACGTTGAACGATTCCGGCGCCTGCAGCTTCGGGTCCTCGACGCGCGTGGCGGTCAGGACCAGTGAGTTCAGGTCGGTCGAGGCATCGTTGGCGGCCGGCGGCACCGTCAGCGTGATCGTTCGCGGCTGGCTCGAAGTGACGATCTCAGGCTCGTTCGTACGATTCGGTGCGGCTGTTGCGCCGGCCCCGCTCGTCGACGGGAAGTCCTTGTCGACCCACTCCTCCGCCTCGAGCGCATTACCCCGCTTGAGCTGCGCGCGGAACCGGAAGTGCAAGCGGGCATCCTCCGACGCGACCACGGGCACACTGGGTATTGTCACGGTTATCGTGTCGTCGCCGTGTGCTCCTGGCGTCCACTTCGCGGTGGCGG
>DATGJU010000398.1:0-2200 GCA_035295045.1 Chthonomonadaceae bacterium | reverse complement strand
GGCGGCATGGGCGGCGAGCACCTCAAACTCCTCGCGCGGCGGCCGGACGTGCGCATCGCGGGCGTCTGCGACGAGCAGCCGGAGCGGGCGGAGCGGGCGGGCGCACAGTTCGGCGCGCCGGCCTGGACCGACGTCGGCGCGTTTGTGCGCGAGGCCGGGCTGGACGTGGTGCACGTCTGCTCGCCGAGCGGGCGGCACGGCGACCACGGCCTGCTGGCCGCCGAGCAGTCAATCCACGTGCTGTGCGAGAAGCCGCTGGACCTCGACCTGGCGAAGGTCGACCGGCTGATCACGCTGTGCGAGCGCAAGGGCGTGCGGCTCGGCTGCATCTTCCAGAAGCGCATGAGTCAGGCCATGCGCGCGGTCCACGATGCGATCGCGGCCGGGCGAATGGGCCGGATTCTCTCGTGCAGCATCGCGGTGAAGTGGTGGCGATCGCCGGAGTACTATGAAAAGGGCGGCTGGAAGGGAACACGCCAGCTCGACGGCGGCGCGTTCGCCAACCAGGGCATTCACTCGCTGGACCTGATGGTGTGGATGGCGGGGCCGGCCGCAGAGGTCGAATACGCGTGCCTGAAGACGATCGGCCACGAGATTGAGACGGAGGACTTCGGCATAGCAGTCGTCCGGTTCGGGAGCGGCGCGCGCGGGACGATTGAGATCACGACCTGCTGCCGGCCTGATTTGGCGACGCGGCTGGAGATTTACGGCACGAACGGCTCGGCGGCCTTCGACGACGCGCGCGTCACGCGGTTCGGCCTGGACGGCCGCGACTGCCTGCCGGAGCTGGCCGACCACGGCACGCTGACCGGCGGAGGCTCCGATCCCTTCGCCATAGATTTCAGCGGCCACGAGGCGCAGATCGATGACTTCTACACCGCGCTCGCCACGGGCCGCCCGCACCTTGTGGACGGCCGCGAGGCGCGCATGTCGGTAGATCTCCTGACGAAGATCTACGCGAAAGCGCGCCTCGGATTCGATGAGGAGATCGTCTAACCGGTTGTCTGGCGCCGGCGGGCCCGCATCGGCAGGGCGACGCCGAGCGCCAGTGCAGCGGCGGCTGCGAAACACGCGAATCTGCTGCCCATCTGCTGCTCCTTCTACCGAACGGCCAATGGCGCGCCGTGGTTACTGCGCCTACTGTACGCCGCAATCATGAATGGCCGATGAAAATCCGTTGGGCCGGCCGGCTTGGAGTGCGGCGACGCGTCGCCGCTTTGGCCCGCGGACGTGTCCGCGCGGCGCGTCACGTGCTTCGCTGGCCTGTGCGAGGCGACGGCGACACGTCGCCGAGAAAGAGCGCGGACGCGACCATACGGGGCTCTGCTCCCAGCAGTCCAACGAGTGGCCGGCCTGGAGTGTGGCGGCGCCGGTGAGATTGCGGCATGGAGCGGGACGCCTTTTAGTCCGCATTGCGCAGAGAGATGTGGACTGGAATGGATCGATCTACCATGAAGCGTCGGGAGTTCTTGAGGGGCGTGGGCTCGGCGGGTATATTGGGCGCCGCCGGGCTCGGGGCCTCGGTGGGTCGGGGCAACGCCGCGGAGCGTGAGCCGGACGATCCCTACGCGCGCTATGTCCGAACGTCGGAAGACTTCCGGCGCGTCAGGCAGGACCGGGCGTGGCTGGATCGCGCCTTTCCGGGCTGGGTCTACATGCCGTGGACCTATCAATGGAACATTGGATACACCAATGCGTCCGGCCGATGGAGCCTGGCGCACGGCTATAACGGCGCGTTTCTGGACGGCAACGGCGGCTCGCCCGATTCGCCGCCGGGCAAGCTCGCCTGGATCGACAAGTTCCGGCTCCACTTCTACATGGACCACACCGCCGGCAAGGGCTTCCTGCACATGTGGGACGGCGACAAGCAGAAGCCGCACCTGGCCGAGCTGCATGGCGCCGGCGTGCGAGTCGTGCCGGTGAACGACGCGCTTCGCGATAAGCTGCGGGAGCGGATTCGAACCAACGTATCGCAGGTCAAGGCATCGCCGATGCGGAGCGCATACGCCCTGGACGACGAGATCTCCTGGGGCCACTTCGTCCACCCGACGATGTGGCGCGTCACCGACGACGCGGCGGCCTACCCGCGCTGGCTGCGGGAGGTCTACGGTCCCGGCGCTCCGGAGCGCAGGGAGTGGATCACCTACGACGCCATCCGATCGCACCTGCCCGAGTGGTCCGTCCGCGACTTCGACGCCAG
>DATGJU010000397.1:0-4423 GCA_035295045.1 Chthonomonadaceae bacterium | reverse complement strand
GCCTACGGCGCGGCGATCGTCCGCGTGCTTCAAAAGCACGGTGTCGGTTTGATCTGCCTCGCAGGCTATATGCGAATGCTGCCCGCCGCCGTTGTCTCGCGCTATAGCGGCCGGATAATGAATATCCACCCAGCGCTGCTTCCTCTTTTTGGTGGACAGGGAATGTACGGCGGCCACGTACACCAGGCCGTGCTCGACAGCGGAATGAAGGTGAGCGGCTGCACGGTCCATTTCGTGGACCACGAATACGACACCGGGCCAATCATCGTACAGAGCGTGGTTCCGGTCGAAGACGATGACGACGCAGAATCGCTGGGCGCGCGTGTGCTGGATGCCGAGCACGCAGCCTATGTCCGGGCGGTCGAACTATTCGCGCGCGGGCGCGTCACAATGGATGGACGGCGGGTCCGGATCGCGGACGAAAACGGTCCGCCGGGAACGGCAGGAGTTACTTCATGAAGCGAATGATTGCTCCGATCGGCGCGATTGCGCTCGCACTGCTCGTCGGCGCGGGCGCAATGTGGGCGCAGGCGAAGCAGCCGGACGACGAGAAGCAGGACGTTGTCGCGGGCGGCAAGATCGGGTCGGTCGATATGGAGGACGTCTACAACGCCTCCGGCGCGCCGCAGGACCTCGAGCGCGCTGCTCACCAGCACGAGATCGAGGGCGAGCAGCGCATCAACAAGATCATGGCAGTTCCCTACCTCGAGCAGGCGGAGCTGGAGGAGTATGGCGCGCTGATCGGCAAGGCAAGCCTTACGCCGGACGAGGAGAAGCGCTTCGCGGCGATCAAGGCGCTGAACGATAACCGAGCCGCGGAGCTCGCCGGGCTAGTTGCCAAACCGAATCCGGCGCCGCAAGACGCGGCGCGAATTACACACCTGAACGATCTAAAGCGGACGCTGCAGAACGAGCTTCGGCCGCAGCTCATCGCGGACTTCCGCGCGCAGAACGATTCTATGATGCAGGAGTACCGGCACCGACAGATCGCTCAGCTTCGCCAGGAGGTCGGCCGCGTAGCCAAGGACAATGGGCTCGCGCACGTTTTTGATTCGGGCACGCTGGTCTACACCAGCGTCGACATAACGAAGGACGTGATTCAGCGGATGGCCAACAAGTCGAAGGGAAAGCGGTAGGCCGCACCGTGACCGACATCGCAGCAGAACCGGACGTAGCCAGCAGCGCCCCGGCCCATGCCGAAAGCGCGGCCGCTCGCGATGCGGAGCGAGAGCTGCTCCAGGATATCCGCGAGGAGGCTCAGACGCGGCTATGGCACGTTGGGAAGCAGGCCTGGACCAGAAAGGGCGTGCTCTCACGCGCAATCGCCGCACTGGTCCACGATCTTGGTCTGCTCGTCCGGACCACCGCCAGGTCTGACTCGGACCTGCTCGGATGCCTGAAGGAGAGCCGTGGGCTCTGGAGCGAAACCGGCCTGCGCCACGTCGATATACTGGCGGCGGCCGACATCGTACTGGAGCACGTAGTCCGTCGGCTGCCTGTCTGCGAGTCCGACGCCGCGCCGTGGATCGCCCGGGCCGCGGTCGAGGCGCTAAAGGCAGACCTCGGCTCCTCCTACCTCCGCGCGCAGGGCGAGGAGCTGGCGCGCCACCGCGACGAGAATATTGCGACGCGCCACATCACTGGCCGGTTCCTCGCCAACGCCTCGCACGACCTTCGCACGCCGCTAACCGCCGTCCTGGGCTTCTCTGAGCTCCTGCTGGAGGATACATACGGCCCGCTTAACGACGCGCAGCGGACGGCGGTAGGCCACATCGAAAACTCGGCGCAAAACCTGCATGAGATTGTCGGGAACTTGCTGGACCTGATGCGATCGCGCGCGGGCAAGATGGAGCTCCAGTATCATAGGATTGCCGTTACGCCGGTACTTGCCGCGATATACGACATCCTGGTCCCGCTCTCGAAGAGGCGCGAGGTGGAGTTCGGGCACCGCCTGGCTGAGAACCTGGGCAGCATGGACGCCGACGACGGCATCTTGCGCCACATCGTTTACAACCTGCTGGAGTCGGCGCTGCGCGCCACGCCGGCAGGAGGCGAGGTGGTGCTGCAGGCGGACCGGGCCGATTCGACGCTGAGCATCGTCGTGCTCGACAACGCGCTCCATTTTCCTCCGGAGGCGATCGAGAAGATGAGCGATAGCTTTCCGATCATCGAGAACTCGCCTGCCCGTGGATATGACTCCTGGGAGATCGGCCTGCCGCTCGTGCGCAGGTACGTCGAGATGCTGAACGGCACGCTGAGCCTCGAGAGCAACCCGGATTCCGGTACGGCGATAACCGTGCGGCTCCCCACCGAGCGCCCTGCGGCTGCCAGGTAGCTGCCCCCGGGCATCGGCGGCAGTCGGAGCCCGCTATCGAACTCACCAGACGCAAGGATCGATTATGAAGCTGCTTACCGAAGCGGACCGCCGCTTCCTGGACGAAAATGGCTACCTGGTCGCGCCGGGCATCGTACCGGTCGAGGATTGCGAGGCGGTGATAGACGCGCTCTTCGATTTCCTGGAGATGAAGCGCGACGATCCATCCGACTGGTACCGGCACCCGCTCAAGCCGGGCGGCATGGTCGAAATCTACCAGCATCAGGCCCTCTGGAACAATCGTCAGAACCCCCGAATGCACGCGCTCTTCAGCGACATCTACGGAACGGATGCGCTCTATGTGACCATCGACCGTGTCGGCTTCAAGCCTCCCTACAACCCGGAGCATCCCGAGTTCGACCACCGGGGATTCACGCACTGGGACATCGATACGAACAATATCCCGGCCCGGTTCGGCGTGCAGGCGGTGCTCTGCCTGACGGACACGACCGCGGAGATGGGGGGCTTTCAGTGCGTCCCGGGATTTCATATCGGCCTGGAGGAGTGGGTCTCGCGGCAGCCCGCGGACCGGAATCCACGGGTGCCGGACCTCGCCTCGCTTCCCCCGGATAAGCGGGTGACGCCGATTCCCGCGAGCGCCGGCAGCATGATAATCTGGAACAACCGCCTTCTCCATGGGAACGGCCGCAACATCGGCCAGCGGCCGCGCTTCTCGCAGTACATCTCGATGTATCCCGCGGACCGGATGACGCCGGAGTCGCGAGAGCATCGAATTCGCTGCTGGCAGAACCGCGAGCCGCCCGGTGGAACCGTCTTTCCCGGCGATCCGCGCGAGATCGAACAGAACCGGTACAAGACCGCTGACCTCACGGATCTCGGACGCAAGCTGCTGGGCATCGACCCTTGGTGATGCAGGGAAGCGAGACGCCGATTCGGATCGGATCGCCCGCGCGCGTTCAGGTGGTCGATTCTCACACCGGCGGCGAGCCGACCCGTGTCGTGGTCGCCGGCGCGCCGGACCTGGGCCGTGGCCCAATGTCCGAGCGGTTGGAGCGCTTCCGCACCCACTTCGAGCCCTTTCGCGCGGCCGTGGTCAACGAGCCACGTGGTTCCGATGTGCTCGTGGGCGCGCTGCTGCTCGAGCCTGCCGACCCGGGCAGCGCGGCCGGTCTGATATTCTTCAATAACTCCGGGGTGCTTGGAATGTGCGGCCACGGCACGATCGGCGTGGTGAAGACGCTGGAGCACCTTGGACGCGTGGGCCCGGGCGAGGTGCGGCTGGACACGCCGGTCGGCGTCGTCACGGCGTGCCTTCACGCGAACCGTATCGTATCGGTCCGTAACGTGCCGGCTTATCGCCTCGCCAAAGGCGTTTCGGTGGACGTTGCGGGCCACGGCGGAGTGACGGGCGATGTGGCCTGGGGCGGCAACTGGTTTTTCCTCTGCTCCGATCACGGCCAGATACTTTCGATGGACAGGCTGGACGCGCTGACAGAGTTCTGCCTGCGCATCCGCACGGCACTGGCGGTGGCGGGCATCACCGGCGCCGACGGCCACGAGATCGACCACGTCGAGCTGTTCGGCCCGCCGTCCCGGCCGGACGCGGACAGCCGGAACTTCGTGCTCTGTCCCGGCGGCGCCTACGACCGTTCACCCTGCGGAACCGGCACGAGCGCGAAGGTGGCGTGTCTGTACGAGGACGGCAACCTCGCGGCGGGCGCGTCGTGGCGTCAGGAGAGCATCGTCGGAAGCGTCTTCGAGGCGTTCGTCGAGCGAACCGCCGAGGGGCTCGTCCCCACGATTTCGGGCGAGGCGTGGATCACCGCCGAGGCGACGCTGGTGCTGGACGAGTCGGATCCTTTCTGCTGGGGACTCAACAGCCGCCGATGAAACCGTGCTCCCGCCGATCATCGCTTTCCGCCTCGGCATCGCCAGCTTGCCTCATGCGTCTGATCCGCGTGAGGGCGGGGTGGCCCGAGCCGCACCCCCGGACCTGTCGGACGACTGCCCGTTTCACGCCGTCGCCCGATCATCCCACCGCCTCGGCTCCGCCGCAATGAGCGCCCCGAAGTCTGTTGCAGTTCTCGG
>DATGJU010000396.1:0-7601 GCA_035295045.1 Chthonomonadaceae bacterium | reverse complement strand
GGCCCGGTCAGATCGTAAGCCTTTCCGACGTGGCCCGGCTCCGTGAGCGCTGCTGCCGCGACCCGGGCGATATCGCGCACGTCGATCTCGGCCACGCGCGCTTCACCGGCCGGCATGTAGAAGGCGCCCTGGCTCTTGATGGTCGCCGCGTTCGCCAGCATGTTCTGCATGAAGCCGGTGGGTCGCAGGAAGGTGTACGGCAGTCCGCTCCCGATTATGCGCCGTTCGCTTGCCTGATGCGGCTTGCTGAAGATGAACCGGCCCTCCTCCGCGCCCCACACCGAAAGCTTCACGAGGTGATCCACGCCCGCCGCCGTCGCCGCGTCGACGACGTTCGCCTCCATCGCCTGCAGCTTCGGACTCGGCGGCCCCACCACGAATACGTGGTCAGCACTCGCCATGGCGGACCGCAACGTATCCGGCGCTTCCATGTCCGCGACCACAGCGCGCATCCCCGCGGCCTCTGCCGCGCGCACGTCCTCAACCGACCGAAATGCCGCCGTGAACTCCGCGCCGCGCAGCCGCAGCTCCTTCACGAGCGCGCTTCCGACGTTTCCACCCGAGTTTAAGACCAGGATCATGATGACTCCCTTCCACCGAGACCGATCTTCACCACCGCGATCTCTCAGGGTGAATACGACTGCCGGCTGCTGCGGATTGCGTGAATCTGCAGATCGAGCATGGATCGAGCAGACAGGTCGGTATCGCGATCGAAGGTATCCGTGCCGGCGGCGACAAAACGGCAATTGTCCGCGATACGGTCGCTGACGGACTGGCGAAGCACGGAGTGCTCCATCCGCAGTCCGACGCGCCTCCGCCCGCACTGGCGGCGCAGTCCGCAGCCGATGGTCCGATCCCGGCGGTTCCCGCCGCGCCCGAAGAGCCCGCGTAGGGCGGACGAGACTTCTTCCGCGGCTGCCGCGGACAACGCCCGAACTGCCAACGCGCAGCGCGCGCATGCGGGTGCTCACCGGCCCTGCAGCGACTGCATGTGGGCGGAATTGGCGTGGCACACGGCGATCGCCAGCGCGTCGGCGGCATCGTCGGGCTTGGGGATTGCGGCCAGGCCGAGGAGCTGCTTCACCATATACTGCACCTGCTTCTTTTCGGCGGCGCCGTAGCCAACGACCGCCATCTTCACCTCCATCGGCCGATACTCCACCCACGGCAGACCACGCTGCCCCGCGACGAGAAGCGCCACGCCGGCTGCCCGGCCAACCTGGATTGCCGTCGTCTGATTGTTGCTGAAGAATAGCTGCTCGGTGACTACCACGTCGGGATCGTGCAGGTCCACCAGCCGGTTCAGCTCCGAATAGATCTTCAGCAGCCGGTCCGGCATCGCCGCGGCCTTGTCCGTCAGGATCGCACCGCACGCCACGAAGGCCACGCGGCTGCCCTGTTTTTCGACGACGCCGTAGCCCGTAGTCGCAGTACCGGGATCGACAGCCAGAATGATCAACGCGAAGCCTCCCGCCACGGCCCTACCGCAGTCCCCCATTCGCCCCGATGATCTGGCCCGTGATCCATCGGGCGTCCTCCGAAAGCAGGAACGCGACGACGTCGGCGATGTCCTCCGGCGTCCCGACACGGCCGAGCGCCGTGGTCTTGACCATCTGCTCCTGAACGGAGAGCGGAATGTTCGCGTCCAGCATGTCCGTCTGCGTGATACCCGGCGAGACGGCGTTGACCGTGATGTCGCGAGCGCCGAGCTCGGCCGCCAGGCTGCGCGTCAGCGCGTCGAGCGCCGCCTTGCTCGCGGCATAGACCGAAGCGCCCGGCGGCGCCGCCTGCGCCGCGCCGGAGCTAATGTTCACGATGCGCCCGGGGCTCGCCATTACGCGCGCGGCCTCCTGCATCGCCAGCAGCGGCCCTCGCACGTTGACGTCGAATATCGCGCCGTAGTGGCCCGCGTCGACGCGGTCCAGCGGCCGGAATTCGGCGAGGCCCGCGTTATTGACGAGAATGTCCAGACGGCCGAAGCTGTCGATCGTCTGGGCGAAGAGCGAGCGGATGGCCGCAGGATCGGCCATGTCGGCGCGCGCCATCTCGATCTCGCCGCCCCGCGCCTCGATATCGCGCGCCAGCTCGGCCGCGGGCTGCTCGGCGCGGACATACGTCCCGACGACGACGGCTCCGTCCGCTGCCAGCCGCCGCGCGATTGCCGCCCCTATCCCTCGCGACGCGCCCGTCACGATCGCCACCCGCCCCGACATGTGCGCCATCAACATCTCCTTGCAAGCGGTTTGGCAGAGGATTCCGCGGTCGAACCGCCAATCCCTCCGCGCCGCCGCGCGCCCGCCGCACCCCTTGACGGCGCGGAGGGCCGGTGCTACACTTGCGGATACGCGCGCTCCAAGCGCGATCTGGAACGGCGACTAACCTGGAATGGACGAATGACCGAGCAGCTTTGGGCGCCGTGGCGCCTGCAATACATCGAATCGGCGGATAAGGCCGAGGGCTGCATCTTTTGCGCTTTCCCGGCTGCGGGCCGCGACGCGGAGCACCTGATCGTCCACCGCGCGGATCACGCCTTTATCATTCTGAACGCCTTTCCGTACAGCAACGGCCACCTCATGGTCGTGCCCTTCAAGCACACGTCCGACTTGGCCGTCTATACCGATGACGAGATGCTCGACGTGATGCGACTGACGCGGCTGAGCGTCGCGCTCCTGCGTCGGGTGTTCCGCCCGGACGGCTTCAACCTCGGCGTGAACATGGGGCGCGTGGCGGGCGCGGGCATTGCGGACCACCTGCACTGGCACATCGTGCCTCGATGGCACGGCGATACCAACTTCATGCCGGTCATGGCCGACGTCCGGGTGATCCCGGAGAGTCTGGAGACCGTTCAACGCCGGCTGCGAGAGGCCCTGCCGGAGGTGCTCGCGGGAACGTGAAGGCCGGGGGCTTCCGCGGGCAGAGAACGCCAAGAACGCAAAGGGCTCAATTGGCGGGTCTCTCAGCCGCATTTTGGATTGGCTTTCTTGTGCGCGGGCGGGCGGCCGCCGCTCTCGCCCCACGGAACGAAGCATGTTTGGAAACGCCGGCGAGCCATGGCGACGTATTTAGACAGGAGGCCGGCGGCGCGGGCCGACGGCCGGGTATTGCCGAGATGATTAACGATAGGCCGGTTGGGAGTTCGGAGGAGGCGGGACGGGCGCTGCAGGCCGCGGCGGTCGCAGAGCAGTCCGTACTCGCCGCGAACGGAGCGCCGCCCGCCGAGCGACTCGCGGCCCTTGCGGCGCACGCCTCCCGCTGCACGGCCTGCGGATTGGCTGCGACGCGCAATACGGTAGTCTTCGGCGAGGGCAACCCGGAAGCGCCCCTGATGCTCATCGGCGAAGGGCCGGGCCAGAACGAGGATGCGACGGGGCGCCCATTCGTCGGCCGGTCCGGCGCGCTGCTGGACGAGTGCCTCCGTGAGAACGGCATCCTCCGCAAGCACGTTTTTGTCTGCAACGTGATCCGGTGCCGAGCCTGCATGCTGGATGCGGGCCGGCTGCGCAACCGCCCGCCAACGCCCGAGGAGGCCGCCGCCTGCTCGACGTGGCTGGAGCAGACGATCCACATCGTGCAGCCCTACGTCATCCTGTGCCTGGGAGCGCCCTCGGCCAACGCGATCATTCGCCGCGGATTCCGGCTGATGCAGGAGCGCGGCCAGTGGTTCGAAACGCGCTTCACGCGCTACGCGTCCGCGACGCTCCATCCCGCCTACATCCTGCGGCTGGAAGGCGACGCGTACCAGTCCGCGCGTGAGACACTCGTGTCCGACATCGGCGCGGCGCGGCGCAAGGTGATCGAAGCCAAGCGCGAGCCCCGGATGACGCTGTTCTAATCGCCCCCACCGTGGGACGCCGGGATGCCACGCCGGTAAAACCGGAATGGGGGCAGCGGACGCGGCGTGCATCGTGCGCCGATTACTCGCGCCCTTGAGGAGAGAGATGCCGGAGCCGGAACCTGAGATCGAAGCGGCCCCGCCCGTGCGGAGCGCGACCGTCCGTCTATCGCAACGGGAGCTTACGATTATATCCTGCTCCGTGGTCGCGCTGATCGTATGCGTGCTCGGCTTCCTCGGATTCCGCGCGATGCTCGGCTTCAAGGCGAGCCACGACCTGCTCATCGCCAAGCAGAACATGCACGCGCTCCACAAGGCGTTCTACAGCTATGCGCAGGATTGGGACCAGCGGCTTCCATCGGCGGCGAACTGGACCGACGCCGTGGCCGGTTTCCTGTCCAGCACGGGGCAGGCCGGCGGCCCACTGGCAGCGCTCCACGGCCCCGGCGACGGCAAAGAGATATCCTACGTCTACAACGATCTGGCGGCCGGCCGGAGCCTCGATACGAGCGAGCGCAAAGGCGTGGACCTGGCGCACCTCGTCCTTCTGATCGAGCGGCCCGGCGCCGAGCCGAACGCGCACGTGTCGATTCCCATCCAGGGCAACCCGGACGCCGAGGCGGCGCTGCAAAAGCAGCTCACCTTCCCGCACGGTTCCGATGACTCGGACAACGCGGCGACACTTGTGCTCTACGCCGACGGCCACCAGGACGTGCTGACGCCTCGCTATTTCCGCCACTAAGCTGAATTTGCCCGTCCGTCCGCCGTAGCCACGTCATGGTGGGATACGCGTCAGGGCTGGCCGGATCGGCGCGGCTCAAGCCGGCTCCTGCGCGGCGCCGCCCACGGACCGGTCCTTCGCGTCTGAGGCTTCGGCGAGAAGCGCCGTAACCTCGGCGTTCTTCCCCAGGGCACGAGAGTAGTACAGCGCGGTCTCGCCGTCGGTGTTCATCGCATGAATGTCCGCGCCGCGCTCGAGCAGGAGGCGCGCTACTTGCAGGCTCCCGTGCTGCGCGGCGACTATCAGCGGTGTTGCGCGATGCATTCCCGCCTTGCGCTCCATATCGGCGCCGCGGTCCAGTAGTAGGAACGCCGCGGCATAGCTGTCCCGGAGCGCCACGGCGTGCATTGGCGTTCTTCCCCATACCGGCTCCTGCTCGCGCGCAAATCCCGATAGAGGCAGGTCCCGCGATGATAACTTCGCCCTCAGGCGATCCAGAATGGCCTGCTCTCGGCGCGCCGGGCCTGCGCCGTTCGGATCCGCTCCCCGGGCGAGCAGCAGCTCCATTACCGGTAGGCGATTGCCGCTCGCGGCGAAGGACAGCGCCGTCGATCCAAGGTTGTAGTCGCATCGTTCCGGGTCGGCGCCGCGATCGAGCAGGAGCGTGACCATCTCTAGGCTGCCGACGGCGGCCGCGATCATGAGCGCCGTATCGCCATCGGGGCCGCACGCGTCTGCCTCGACGCCTGCGCCGAGCATGGATCGCAGTGTCGCGAGGTCGCCCATCGTGGCCGCCTCGGGAAGACCGATTCGCGCTCCGTGCTCCTTTAGCAGAGCAATCAGGTCGGCGCTGCGCCGGCGCGCGGCTATACGGATCGCAGCCCCTCCGACAGAATTGACCGCGTGAACGTCGGCGCCTCGCTCCAGGAGGAGCCGCGCCACTCCGGCGTGACCTTTGTTGATCGCCCACAGGAGCGGTGTCATCTCCAAGCGATCCCGCGGGTCGACGGGGCAGCCGGCGTCGAGCAAACCGTGCATCGCCTCCAGGTCGCCCGCCTTGGCAGCCTCGAGCAGCCGCGCCTCGGCGGATATCTCCGGCGGGGGCTGCGATGCGCGCCTGCGGTCCGCATACTCCTTCAGCAGGGCCTGTATCTCCGGCTTGTTGCGCGCGAACACGGACGCCATCGACGTGCCGTCGTGCTTGATGTCGGGGTCGGCTCCGGCGTCGAGCAGCATCCTCACGATCTCGATCTGGTTCGCCTGGGCGGCAGTTCCGAGCGGGCCGATGATGTCGCCGCTGCCGTTCGGATCGGCGCCGGCCTCCAAAAGCAGGCGCACCATGGCTGCGTGGCCGCGCATCACGGCCTTGGTGAGGGCAGAGGCGCCGTCGCCGGCCTGGTTCACGTCCGCTCCGCGAGCGATCAGATGGCGCACCGAGTCGATATCGTTGCGGAAAACGGCCGTGCCAAGCGGGCTCATGCCGTCGTCGCCCAGGCTGCTGAGCGAAACACATCGAGGCGTGAGCTGCGCCAGGATCTCCGCGCCGCCGCGCAGCGTGGCCATGCGAATGATCTGCTGCCCGTCCGGCAATCTCGGGTCCGGCACGACGCCTCGCTCCACAAGGAGCGCGATGGCCTCCCGATTCTTGGCGCGAACCGCCCAAGTCAGTGCGCCGTAGCCCCAGGCCGGCGGCCGCTCGGCAGGATCCGGCGTCGGGAGCCGCCGTGCGGCCTCATGGTCGCCCAGCGCTAGCGCCTCCAGGAAGCCGGTGCGCGCTCCCTGGGCGCTTAGATACTCTGCCATCTCGGCGTGTCCGGCCATGATCGCGCTGAGCAGCGGCGTTCCCCCGCGCGCGCTTGCCGCGTTCACGTCCGCGCCGACCTCGATCAGCCAGCGCGCGATCTCGACGCGGCCGCTCTTCGCCGCGCCATGCAGGGCAGTAACACCCGCGGGTGTAGCGATCCGCCGGTGTGCACGCGCTCTCGGCTCGCTATCGTCTGGAGACGGCGGCGTCCGGCCGTCCGTGGTCTTTCGCGCGTCCGCGCCGCGGTCCACAAGGAGCGCGACGACCGCTGGCCAGCCCTCCTCCGCGGCGTGCATGAGGGCAGTCTTTCCCGAGCCGTCCAGCGCATCGATCTTAGCGCCACGATCGAGCAGCAGGCGGATCGACTCGACCCGGCCCGATCCCGCGGCGGCGCCGAGCGGAGTCTGCTCCTCGCCCGCGACGCCGTTCGGATCGGCGCCACGGTCCAGCAGGAGCGCGAGCAGAGGCAGGCTCTCGGTCTCGTCGGGCTGCGCGCGAGGAGCCGACTTGCGCAGGCCGAGCGCGCTTTCCGCCAGTTTCGTGACGTCGAGGTTTGAAATGCGGTCCAGGGCGCTGGTGAAATCCGGCGGGCTGTCGAGTCGCGTCGCCGGCCTGCCCTCCCCGGTAATACCGGACATGAGGTCCTTCATGGCCTTTCGAAGGCCCAGAATGTCCTCAGCACCGGTCGTGCAGGCGACCGTCAACGGCGCGCAGCCGATGCAATCGAGGGCGTTTACATCGGCGCCTTCGTCCAGCAGTCTCCGCACGGCGTCCAGCTCCTTCATGGCGACGGCCTCGTGCAGAGGCGAGATCTCGAACGGCGACTTCAGGCTCATTGGGACCTCCTCGAAGTGGAACTGCCATGCCCGAACCTACCGGGCGAATTGTGAGCATTACCTGCACTACGGCAGGCGGCGCGACGGGGGTTCGCGAATCGCCGACGGGGATCGCGTCGCGGGACGCGACTTGCCGGACGGGTTGGATCGGTAGGTTAAGCGGCTGCCGGCGTACTATTCCGCGGAGGCCGGAAGGCGCAGGCCGAGGGGGATAACAGTCCGGTCCAGGAGGTTGAATGCGGCCTGGACCAGGAGCGCGAGGATCGCCGCGGGGATCGCTCCTTCAAGGATGCGGGGCAGATCGTTCAAATTGAGACCGATCTGCAGGGGCTCGCCGTAGCCGCCGCCACCTACCAGTCCGGCCAGCGTCGCCGTGCCGACGTTGATCACCGCGCTGGTCCGGATGCC
>DATGJU010000395.1:0-8043 GCA_035295045.1 Chthonomonadaceae bacterium | reverse complement strand
CTTGTACATGTAGGCGCCGAATGTCCACCGATTGCCGCCGTTATAGAAGGCCCACCGGTCGCCCGCCGCGCGTATCGCCTCCACCGCGGCCGCGTCGTGGCCGTTCAGGCTTGGAGCGCGCAGCGTCTTCGCCAGCTCCAGGTGTGGCTCCTCTGACTGCGACGCGCCCTGAACGCTGGTCGCTCCGGTAGTCAGCATGCCCTGGGGCGCGGCCTCACGCCAGGCGCGGGCGTTCGCGATTGCCGCCTTTACCTCGTTGTCGATCGGCTCGTCGCACAGATTGTAGGCAACGGGCAGCCAGTTCTGCGCCCGCGCGTGTGCGTGAACGGCGCCCAGAATGGCGCGCAGGAACGCGACGTAGTCCGAATAGCCGGCGGCGCGCATCGCGGCCGTGTCGATATGGTAGTTGTCAAATCCGCCAATTCCGCCGTTGTAGTTCACGACGATGTCGCGAAAGCCGGCGTCCCGCGCGTCCTCCATCTCCCTGTCGGCGCGCGCGAAGTCGATCATCGGCTTGCCGCCTTGCCATCCGGTAATGCGCAGCGTCGGGATTCCCGAGAAGCTGGTGCAGCCGTATTCGCGCATCCGGGCGAGTGACTTGCGGAACATCTCGCGGTCGTAGTCGCCCAGTTCCTCGGCGAACCAGGGAAGCGAGATACTCGATCCCCACGGTCCGGCGCCGACGTCCAGCGGCCTGAGCGGCGTGGCGAAGACGCGGACGCGCAGCGGCACGAGCCCCGTCCGTCCGTCGCCGAACCGCACCGAGAGGGAGCCGCGGTAGTCGCCGGCCTTGACGTGCTCGGGAGTGTGCAGCGTCAGCCAGAACGTGGTGGTCGTGCCGGGCCTGATCTGCGCGCTCGCCTTCGGCAGGATGAAGCGCGGCGCAATAGTGTAGACGGTACCTTCGGTGGTGACCCGCGTGATCCGATGCGATACGACGCCCGCCGAGATCGCCGACGCGGGGATTGTCGCACCGTCCGGCGTTCTCAGCTCCGTCGCGGCTACAGTGGCCTCTCCGCCCCGGCCGACCGGGTACAGGGAGAAGACCAGGGGCGCCAGCTCCCCCGCGCTCGCGAACGTATCGATCGGGCGGCCGGCCTCCTCGCGCCGCGGGACGCCGTTGACCGGCACGTCCTCCATCCAGTCGCGCGTGAACAGCGCGAACCCCGCTGTCTTCTCGCTTGCCGTCGGGACGAATGGCGGAATGGCGCCGCGGGAGTCCTTCCGCCCGTCCGGCGCGACTCGCTTGAAGTAGTTGTCGAAATAGAAGCGCCGGCGCTCTCGCAGGTTGGCGAGGTACCGCTGTCCAGCGGACGCCTCATCGGCCGGATAGATCACCAGCGCGGAGACGAAATTGGCCCAGCCCGAGCCCTCGAAATCCAGCACCAGCTTCCCGTCCGCAACCTCCGCGTCGAACTGCTTCTCGTGGAAGTAGGGGACCTGGTACTTGTCGAATGTGTTCTCATCGAGGCTGTCGTCCACGTCGGCAAACCGGAAGTACTGCCTGACGAAGCGCGGCAGGTCCATCGTATCGTCCGCGACCACGGCGCCGTTTGCCCGAACGGTGCGGCGCCGATAGATCTGGTACTCGCCCCAGAAACCGGACGGGAAATCGAGATTGAGGAAGACGTGGTACCGTCCGTTCGGCAGATCGACGCGGAAGCTGCCGGACTGGATTGCAATTCCGACCTCGTAGAGCGGATCGGGCTGGAGCGCGTCGTACGCCTTCGTGATGTTTGCGTTCACGAGGCCGTACCCGCGCTCCGGCGTGTAAGTAGAAGCCGGCGTAACCGCCGTGAAGCCGCGCAGCGGCGGCGACGTGCCCGGCCCGAAGGAGAAGGCGCGCAGGCCGGGAACCTTGACGCGGTCCGAGAGGTCCCGCTCCAGCCGCAGGTTATCGAAGATGAACGCCGGCTGCTTCCCGCCGAGAATCAGCACCAGCCGCGTGACGTGCGCCTTGTCCAGCGGACGGCCGGGCCGGCTCTTCTCGCCTACGTAGATGTCGGTTGGCACAATGAGCTTGGAGGCGCCGGGCGGTGCCGCAGTCGTGTAGTTAACGCGGGTCCAGTAGTCCTTCGTCGCGGTGTCGCGGATCTCGACGCTCAGCGTCGCGGGTGCCGTCCCGGTGTTGAACACGTCCGCCTCGAGGAAATCGTAGCCGGTCCAGTCCTGCAGGCCGTCCCAGGCGGCATACCCGCTCGCCAGGCGCAGCGCCGACCGGCCCTCCGTCGCATGCTCGGCGGTGATGCTCGCCGCGTCCGGCGCGCTGGCCGCGAAGGGCGCGATCGTCCCGCCCTCGAAGCTCGCGAGTAGCCGTACGGCGGGCGGCGATCGGTTCTGCGCTGCAGGCAGCGCGAGCAGCAGCAGGACGATGGCGATAAGCAGGCGGGTGGGCATGTCGTTGAGCTCGGGTCCAGCGGATTGGACGGGTTGTCGGATTGTAGCGCGATGGCCGAATTGTAGCTTCGGCGCTGGCGGCGATTATCCTGCCAGGTCCGCGCGCCGCGGTATAATGGAGGGGAAGGTCAGCTGCTCTGGCGGCGCCACCTCTGCGGCCATTCCGCCGCGATGATCGCCGGCAGCCCGGCTCCCGGCAGCGTGCGAACAACCCCTTATGGCGGAAGTCTCCCGATACTATAGCGCGCCGGCCGATCCTTCTCCCGCAAGCCATAAGCCGGGATCGCGCCTCTGGCTCAAGCTTCTCGGCTTCGGGTGCGGCGTCCCGATCCTCCTCTGCGCCGTGCCCATTCTTGCGCTCCATTTCGTCATCCAGTCGAATCTGGACGCCGGGGCGCAGGCAACACAGGAGGGCCGTATCGACGAGGCGATCGCGCGCTACGAGACCGTGCGAGCGATGAATCCGGATTTTGCGCCGGTGCGGCCCGCGCTGGGATACCTCTACTTCAAGACGGGTCGTCCGGATCAGGGGATTGGCGAGCTCCGCGCAGCGGTGCGGCTTGAACCGAGAAACCTGAGCTACCACGATCAGCTCACGAACGCGCTGTTGATCGCCGGCAGGTATGCTGAGGCCGAGCAAGAGGCGCGGATAGCGATCGGCCTGAACGGCGCGGACTCCGCCGCGCATAACAACCTGGCCGGCGCGTGTAAGATGCAGGGACGCTTCGACGAGGCGGAGCGAGAGTACCAGGTCGCGATCCAGCTCGACCCGGGCGACCTCAGCGCGCAGAAGAACCTCGCTAAAATGCGCCGCCAGTTGAACGGCCGGTAGGCGCCGCGCACGGGCGCCTTACCGCGTGAAGTGTCGATCCGCACCACGCTTTATGCTGCCGCGGCCGGCATGAAGGACCAGTCAGGGCAGTCCCTGCCAGCCGGTGCGCCGGCCGGAAGGCAGCAACTGGGATTTACCGGCCGGCGCTCCTGCGCACTGCCGCCCACGCAGAGATCGCGTGACCGGGGCCTGCTGGGTGATTGCCGGGAGGGCTGAAGATGTGAACCTCGCCAATGCTCGCAAATCGAGCGACGGACTGAGGGCTCTAAGAGCTGCCCGGACCATTTCGTTCACGGCCCGCACCTGGATGGCGCTGCCCGATGACGATGGCCGGCCGAAACCTGGCCTCCTTCCCGGCCAGGCCTTCGCGGTCAAGGCCCGGCGGCCCGGCTCGCTGCGGATCGATGAGGACCAGACCGACGCGGTGATCGAGGAGGCCAGAGCCCGCGCAGCCTGCTTCGTGGGCACGCCGTATGGCGTGTTCATATCCGATGGGGTGCGGCAGGTGGAGCTTTGCCTCAGCTCCGGAATCTACGTCGAAGGCACGCCCGCACGCTCGCTGTCCCGCATCGAGGGCCAGCGAGGACTTCCCGACTCGCTCAGTATCCAGGTCCTCTTGGGCAGCGATCCCTTGCGCGGCCTCAAAGCCATGGGTCACGAGCCTAGCGGAGACGCGGCGGCCACCGTGTACGCCGGCGAGACCATCGAGGACGATCGGCGGGCGCGCACGTGCCTCTACGTAGGCGAGGCGACCGGCCTGCCTGTCCGGTACTCGAGGTTCAAGCCAGGCGCATCGGGCGAATGGGGCGAGGTGAGGCGAATCGACTACAGCGACTGGGAGCTCTCCGTCGAGCTGCCCGACACTACGTTCGATACCACGCTGCCGCCCGGTATGAAGCCGGAGCCGCCCCGCAAGCCCTGGTTCGATCCGCGACTCAAGCCCGGGATGATGCCCGCTCCGATTGACGCCAGCGACCTGGCGGGCGATGCTGTGTCACTCGATGCGTACCTCGGCAAGGTCGTTCTCCTGGACTACTGGGCCACCTGGTGCCAGCCCTGCCGCATGGAGATGGCGCGCCTCAAGGATATCTACGCGGAATGCCACCCGCGAGGCCTGGAGGTGATCGGTATCTCGCTCGACCGCGCGGAGCTGCAGGGCCGGATGCTGGACTGCCTGAAGGAAAAGGGCATTCCGTGGAGGCAGATATGCGATACGAAGGGCTTCGAGAGTCCGCTGGCGACTCCGTACCAGATCGGGGCGATTCCGTTCACGCTCCTCATCGGCCGCGACGGCCGGATCGCGGCGGTGAACCTCCACGAAGCGGAGCTGGAGGCGGCCGTCCGGCATGTCCTCGCCCTCCCTGCGGCCACCTGAGGCGATCGCTCGTCGCGGCGGCCGCGCTCGGTCTCCTGCTTCTGCAGTTTACCGCAGCCGCGCAGGCCGCGCCGGACGTGCCGGCGTCCGTCGCGCGGTTCTGGCAGCGCGTGGCGCACGCCCGGACCCTCGCGTACACGGTAAAGGCCTGGGTGCCGGACGTATTCGGCATGCACGGGTCGACGCCGACGAAGTCCGTGTTCTTCGTCTACTCGACGTTCGAGATCAAGGCGCGGCGTCCGGACCATGTCTCCATCGTGCGCTCGCCGGCGGCCAACGAATATGAGACTACGGAGGCCGGACGGACCCATACCTCGTTCGACGCCTATGGTGACGACGTCTACGTCAGCGACGGGCGCAGGAGCCTCTTTCTGGACACCACGCTGCGCATCTACCAGATCGGCGTCGCCCCGAAAACACTGAACGCGACCGGGAAGAAGATAGGCAAGGACGACCCGATCTCCTGGTTTCGCCCGGCGTTCGACTGGTTCTTCGACGACCACCCTATGGAGGGCTATAAGCCGTCCGCCGATCCCCGCTTTTCGGCGGCGGCCGTGGCTGTTTTCCAGATGGACAATCCTGCGCAGCCTGGCCTTCAGGACAAGATCTACTTCGACCGCAAGACCGGCGAGCTGCGGCGGATTTCCCATTTTGAGAAGGACGATAAGGGCGGCTGGAAGGAGACAGGTCGGTCCGAGTTCCGCTTCTGGGATTTCGATCCGCCGATCCCGGCCACTGTGTTCGACACGCGTGTTCCTCGTGGCTATCGGCCTCAGGAAGAGCTGGACCGCGAGCTCGAGGAGCGACAGGCGGGACGGCTCGCCCCGGTAGTCCCCATGCCGTAGCATTCCCGGCGGTTGGAAGCTGCAATTGGGTCGCTGTTCACCCGGCCACCTCGGTCCGACCGAGCGGCGTGTTTCCAAGGCGATACGACGGGCGATCATCGCTCATGCGAGGGCTTCTCGCCTATATTGCTTCGGCTTCAGTCTGACCGGACGGTCCACAGTTTTCCGTTCAGGGCGAAGCTGACCTTGCGGTCCGCCGGGAGCCATTGCAGGCCCGTCGGCTTCGCGTTGTCGCCGAGCGGGACGGACACCTCGTATTCGCCGACCTCGTGCTGAGGAACGCGATCGGCCGGACCGGTCCACAACTCAACGACTGTGCTCGACTCGGCATACTTCGGGAGGGTTCACGGCTCCGTTTCAAGAGCGCCCTGCGCCGCCTCTGGTATAATAGATCGGTTAACAGCCGATAGCCGAGCTGCCAATTCGTTCAAAGGTGCCACTCAGATGCCCGTTCCGCCGCCAACCGACCACATGCTCCACAGTCTGCTCCGCGAGCGCATCCTCATCCTCGACGGATCGATGGGCGCGCTGCTGTTCCGCAAGGGGCTGGCGGAGCAGGACTACCGCGGCGACCGCTTCCGCGACCATCCGCACGACCTGCTCAACAATCCGGACGTG
The DNA here is from genome assembly GCA_035295045.1 of Chthonomonadaceae bacterium. Lineage (GTDB taxonomy): Bacteria > Armatimonadota > Chthonomonadetes > Chthonomonadales > Chthonomonadaceae > DATGJU01. The sequence goes on along the minus strand of DATGJU010000395.1, from coordinate 1,976 downwards.
CTGAACCTGACCAATCCCGGCGTTATCGCCTCCATCCACGACGCCTACCTGGACGCGGGCGCAGACATCATAGAGACCAACACCTTCACGGCGACCGCTGTCGCGCAGGCGGACTACGGCCTGGAGAGCCACGTCTGCGAGATGAACGTGGAGGCGGCGCGCCTGGCGAAGCGCTGCGCGGCGCGCGCGCAGGAGCGCGACCCATCGAAGCCGCGCTTCGTCGCCGGCTCCATGGGACCGATGAATCGCGCGCTGTCGATCGCGGTGGATGTGAACAACCCCGGATGGCGGCCCGTGGACTTCGACACGGTGAAGAACGCCTACTACGAGCAGGCGAAGGGCCTCCTGGAGGGCGGCGTCGACCTTCTGCTGCCGGAGACCACCTTCGACACGCTCAACCTGAAGGCGGCGCTGTTCGCGATCCAGCAGCTTTTCGACGAGGGCGCCCGCCGCGTGCCGGTCGGGGCGAGCCTCTTCATGGACATGAGCGGGCGCACGCTGACGGGCCAGACGCTGGAAGCGTTCTGGAACTCGATCTCGCATGCGCCGCTCTTCAGCGTCGGCCTCAACTGCGCCTTCGGGCCGGACCTGATGCGTCCCTTCGTCCAGGAGATTTCCGGTTTCGCCCCAATCTACGTCTCCGCCTATCCGAACGCCGGCCTGCCGAACGAGCTGCTCGAATCGGGCTTCCCGGAGACGCCCGAGACCCTTGCGCCGCAGCTCGCCGAGTGGGCGCGGAACGGCTGGCTGAACATCGTCGGCGGCTGCTGCGGCACGACGCCTGCGCACATTCGGGCTATCGCGGAGGCCGTGCGGGGCTGCGCGCCGCGCGTCCCGCCGGAGGTCGAGCGGCTCACGCGGTACAGCGGCCTCGAGGCGCTCACAATCCGGCCGGACACGAACTTTGTCAACATCGGCGAGCGGACGAACGTGACCGGATCGCCCAAGTTCGCCAAGCTGATCCTCGGCGGAAACTACGAAGAGGCGCTCTCCGTCGCGCGGCAGCAGGTGGAGAACGGCGCGCAGCTCATCGACGTCAACATGGACGAGGGCATGCTGGACGGCGCCGAAGCGATGACGAAGTTCCTGAACCTCGTCGGGCCGGACGACGCGATCTCGCGCGTGCCGATCATGATCGACAGCTCAAGCTGGAAGGTGATCGAGTCCGGCCTGAAGTGCATTCAGGGCAAGGGAATCGTCAACTCGATCAGCCTCAAGGAGGGCGAGGATAAGTTCCGCGAGCAGGCGCGGCTGGTCCGGCGGTACGGGGCGGGCGTCGTCGTCATGGCCTTCGACGAGCAGGGCCAGGCGGACAGCTTCCAGCGCAAGACCGAGATTTGTCAACGTGCCTACGATATCCTGGTCAACGAAGTGGGATTCCCGCCGGAGGATATCGTCTTCGACCCCAATATCCTTACCGTCGCGACGGGGATCGAGGAGCACAACAACTACGCCGTCGACTTCATCGACGCGACTCGCTGGATCAAGGCGAACCTGCCCTTCTGCAAGGTCTCCGGCGGCGTCAGCAACATCTCCTTCTCCTTCCGCGGCAACAACGTGGTGCGCGAGGCGATGCACTCCGCCTTCCTTTACCACGCGATCCAGGCCGGACTGGACATGGCGATCGTGAACGCCGGCATGCTCGCCGTCTACGAGGAGATACCGGCGGAGTTGCTCGCGCTCGTCGAGGACGTGCTGCTCAACCGCCGGCCCGACGCGACGGAGCGGCTGCTCGCCTTCGCGGAGACCGTGAAGGGCCAGGCCGGCAAGACGCAGGTAAAGGACGACGAGTGGCGGCGAGGAACCGTGGAGGAGCGGCTGTCCCACGCGCTCGTGAAGGGTATCGCCGACTACGTGGAGGCCGACGTCGAGGAGGCGCGCCGGCAGTACCCGAAACCGCTGGACGTGATCGAAGGCCCGCTGATGGCCGGCATGAACATCGTCGGCGATCTGTTCGGGTCCGGCAAGATGTTCCT
>DATGJU010000394.1:0-26346 GCA_035295045.1 Chthonomonadaceae bacterium | reverse complement strand
GAGCGCGGTCGGTCCGGGGATCATGGTCACGGGGATGCCGGCCTCGTGCGCGCTGCGCACCACGGTGAAGCCGGGATCGGCGATCGCGGGCGTGCCGGCATCGGTTACGAGCGCGACGGACTTGCCTTCCGCCAGCAGGCCGATCAGCCGGTCGCCGGCACGCTTCTCGTTGTGTTCGTGGAACGCGATCTGCGGCTTCTTGATGTCGAAATGCTTCAGGAGGAGACCCGTCTTGCGCGTATCTTCGCTCGCGACGTAATCCACGGACCGCAGCACGTCCAGGGCGCGCAGCGTGATGTCCTGCAGGTTGCCGATGGGGGTCGCGACGAGGTAGAGCATCAGAGCGGCTGCGCCCAGAGCGTCATCAGCCGGTCGCGCGATATGTTCTTGATGTGGTAGTCGCCGAAGAGCGTGTTGTACCGCTTCTGGCCCGGCAGGAAGCCGCCGTGCCACTTGCCCTCGCCGTCGAAGAGCACGTTGAGCTCGGCCGGAGTCTGGAAGGTCATGTCGCCGGCGTGCTTGAACGTGATCTCGGTCCGGTAGTAGTAGCTGGTGCCGAACTTCGCGTAGCTGGAGGGATTGGCGTTCGGCGGGCTTCCCGAAGGGTCGATCGGCAGGCCGGTAAAGTCCTCGATGTCGAATCCGAAGTCGGACGGACAGTGGAAGAGTTCCTTCGATTTTATGTAGGTCTGGAGCGTTTCGTGCAGGTACGGAATGGTGGGAATCTGGTCGCGGAAGGCCGGGAAGGCGTTCCAGATTTGCGGTGTCATCTTGTCCGCGGGATCGACGCCGATCGGGTAGTAGCCGTCGTAGTCCTGCGTGTACATCGCGATCGCCTGGCCGACCTGCCGCAGGTTGGAGACGCAGGAGATTTCACGCGCCTTGCCGCGCGCCGTGGCGAAGACGGGCAACAGGATCGCCGCGAGTATCGCGATCACGGCGATGACGACCAGCAGCTCGATGAGCGTGAAGGCGCGGAGATTGGCGGGCCGCGATCGTCGGGAGCAGCTCTCCAGCATGTTCAGTCCTTCCCTCGCAGGCAAGGCCTGCGCCGTTATGTTACCTCACCCTACGACCGCGCGGCACTCCGGAAGATTATCGAAGGTTGCTAAATTGGCGAATTCGGTATTCGGTGTTTGGTGTTGGGTATTCGGGACGGGCCGCCGGCGTGGTCGGTCGCGACCACCGAACACCAAACGCCCAACACCGGCGTCGTATCGCGGTATGGTATACTATCTGTTGCCGTTCTTTTTGACCGGCGCTGCTTTGGCCTGCGTGCGCGGGCCGTGCTCAGCCTCGCAGGGGGCGGAGAGGAACCCGCGAAATGGGCGATTCCGGGCCGTGGCGGCACGCGATCATCGTGGGCGCTTCTTCCGGAATTGGCGCCGAGCTTTCCCGCCAGCTTGTGCGGTCCGGCTGCGCGGTGGCGCTGGTCGCGCGACGCGGCGACGAGCTGAGCCACCTGGCGGAGACGCTAAATGCGGCCCGGCCGGACGCGGCGCGGGTCTATGTTCACGACGTCCGCGAGTACGAGTGCGTCCCGGCGCTGTTCCAGACCATCGCGCGCGAGCTGGGCGGCCTGGACCTGATCGTCTACGCGGCCGGGGTCATGCCCGCGATCGAGGAGGACGAGTACTCGTTCGCCAAAGACCGTCTGATGATCGAGGTGAACCTTCTCGGCGCGATCGCGTGGCTCAACGAGGCGGCGCTGCGGTTCCAGCGCGCCGGCGGAGGAACGATCGTCGGCATCTCGTCTGTGGCGGGCGAGAGGGGCCGGCGGACGATGCCGGTCTACTGCACGTCGAAGGCCGCGCTCACGACCTATCTTGAAGCGCTGCGAAACCGCGTCGGGAGGTACGGCGTCAAGGTCGTCACAGTGAAGCCCGGTCCGGTCGATACGCCGATGACGCGCAATCTCGCGAAGAAGCCGCTGCTGATCCCGGCGGAACAGGCGGCGCGGAGCATCCTCGCGGCGGCACGGCGCGGCGCGAGCAACGCATACATTCCCGGCATCTGGAGGTGGATATTCCTCGTTCTGCGCAACATGCCCTCCGCGATCTTCAAGAAGCTGAACTTCTAACCGCTGCGCGTCCGGCGAGCGCTCCTTTCTCCCCCAAGATTGGGTGTCGTGGGGCGAATGCAGGGTTGGGAGCCGACCCGAAAGCGAACTATGAGCGCACTCGACTGGATTAAGGACGCTCCGGAGACGGCGCCTTACGTGCGGCGGCTGCCGCCGGCGATGCCTGCCGACCGGCTGGAGCGCGTCGAGTCGTGGGGCATGAACCGTGCGGTCCTCGCCTATGTCTACCGGCCGAGCACGATCGACGGCGTGCGGGAGGTGTTCGAGATCGCGCGGGAGCGGGGCTTGGCGGTGGGGATTCGGGGCGCAGGCCGGAGTTACGGGGATGCGTCGCTCGTCGCGGAGAACATCTGCCTCGATCTGAGCCGCATGAACCGCATCCTGGCGTGGGATCCATCGACGGGCGTGATCGAATTCGAGCCGGGCATGACGCTGCGGCAGCTCTGGCAGTACACGATCGGGGACGGCTGGTGGCCGTCGGTGGTCTCCGGAACGATGTTCGTCACCATGGGCGGGGCGGCCGGGGCGAACTTCCATGGCAAGAACAACTTCGCCATGGGGCCGATCGGCGATCACATTCTGGATTTCGACCTGCTGCTCCCGACCGGGGAGACGCTCACGTGCAGCCGCGACCGCAACGCGGAGCTGTTCCACGCTGCGATCGGCGGGTTCGGAATGCTCGGCTGCTTTTCGCGCATCGCGCTGCAGATGAAGCGAGTCTATAGCGGGCTGCTCTCGGTGTCGTCGTTCGCGACGCGCAGCTTCGGCGAGATCATCGAGCAGTTCGAGGCTCGGCGCCATCGCGCGGACTACCTGGTCGGCTGGATCGACTGCTTCGCGGGCGGCGGCAAGCTTGGCCGCGGCCTGGCGCACGAGGCGCGCTACCTGCACGAGGGCGAGGACCCGTATCCGGCGCAGACCCTGCGCGTGGAGAACCAGGAGCTGCCGGACACGCTGTTCGGCGTCATCCCGAAATCGGTGGTCTGGCGGCCGCTGCAGCTCTTTTCGAACGACTTAGGGATGCGGCTCGTGAACGCCGCGAAATACGTGCAGGGCAGCACGGTCGGCAACCACAAGACGGAACACCAGTCGCACGCCGGCTTCGCGTTCCTGCTCGACTATGTGCCGAACTGGAAGTGGGCCTACAAGCCCGGCGGCCTGATCCAGTACCAGAGCTTCGTGCCGGCCGCGCAGGCGGAGGGCTGTTTCGAGGCGCAGATCCGCGCGTGCCATTCGGCGGGGATTACGCCATATCTCGGCGTCCTGAAGCGGCATCGCCGGGATCGCTTTCTGATGACGCACTCGGTCGACGGCTATTCACTGGCCCTCGACTTTCCGGTGACGCGCGCTAATCGGGAGCGGCTGTGGGCGCTCTCCGCCAGGCTGACGGAGATGGTGTTGGAGTCCGGCGGCCGGTTCTACTTCGCGAAGGACAGCACGCTGGACGAGCGGGCGGCTGCGGCCTATCTCGGCGAGGAGACTCTCTCGGCGTTCTTCGCGCTCAAGCGGCGGTGCGACCCTGAGAATATGCTGCAGACCGACTTGGCGCGGCGGCTGTTCGCAAGCCGGCTTGCCGCGGCGAAGCCGCACGGGACGGTCCGGGCGGTAAGTTGACGGACGCGTTGTCCGGCAAAGTCTGCGTCGTTACAGGCGCGAACACAGGGATCGGCAGAGCGACGGCGCTCGCGCTGGCACAGCGTGGTGCGACCGTCGTCATGTTGTGCCGCAGCCGCGAGCGCGGTGAGGAGGCACACGCGGCGATCGCGGCGGAGACGGGCGCGCAGCCGGATCTGGCCCTGTGTGACCTGTCGGTCCAATCGAGTATCAGGCGCGCGTCGGCTGAGATACTGGACCGCCATAGCCGGCTGGACGTGCTGATCAATAACGCGGCCATGGTCACGAACCGGAGGACGCTTACGCCGGACGGCATCGAGACCATGTTCGCGGTGAACCATCTGGCCTACTTTCTGCTGACCGGCCTGCTGCTGCCGAGGATGCGGGAAACGGGGCGGGCGCGTATCATCAATGTAGGCTCGAACGCGCACCGGTTCATCAAGCAGCTCGATTTCGACGATCTGCAGGGCGAAAAGCGGTTCCAGTCGCTGCGGGCCTACGCCATGTCGAAGCTGGAGAATCTGTACTTCACCTACGCCCTCGCGCGGCGGCTGGAGGGGACCGGCGTCACGGTGAACGCGCTGCACCCGGGCGTGATCCGCAGCGAGCTGAACCGGAACCTGCCGGCGTTCGTGGTGCGCGTGTTCAGCCTGTTCACACGGCCGCCGGAAGAGGGCGCGAAGACGCCGCTCTACCTGGCGTCGTCGCCGGAGGTCGAGGGCGTAAGCGGCAAGTATTTCGACGATTGCCACGAAAAGCGTACGACGCCTGTCTCCAATAACGTAGAGGCGCAGGAGCGGCTTTGGCGCGTTAGCGCCGCACTTACAGACATCGATCCGGAGACTTATGAGTAAAACGGCCGATCCGCCGATGAGAACCACGAGAGTAAGCCTGATCACCCTCGGCTGCGCCAAGAATGAGGTCGATTCGGAGGAGATGCTCGGCGAGCTGGCAGGCGCCGGCTACACGGTCGAATCGAGCCGCAGTCCGGCGGCGGTGAGCGACGGCGCCGACGTGATCGTGATCAACACCTGCGGCTTTATCGATGCGGCAAAAGAGGAGTCGATCAACACGATTCTAGAGGCGCTCCAGAAGAAGGAGCGGGGCGAGGTCAAGCGCGTCGTAGTGACGGGCTGCCTGGTCCAGCGGTACGCGAAGGAGCTGGCCGCCGAGATGCCGGAGGCGGACGTGCTGCTTGGCACGGGACGGATCGGCGGTATCGGAGAGGCCGTGGGCCAGTCGCTTATCCGCACCGAGCAGCTGCTGGAAGTGGCGGCCAAACCGCATCACCGCTGGCTGGACGTGCCGACGCGCGTCCGGCTCGGCTCGCCCTGGTCGGCCTATCTGAAGATTTCCGAAGGCTGCGACCATGCCTGCACCTTCTGCGCCATCCCGTCGTTCCGCGGGCGGCACACGAGCAAGCCGTTCGAGCGTATTATTCAGGAGGCGGAGGGGCTGGCGCAGGATGGCGTCAAAGAGCTGAACTTGATTGCGCAGGACTCGACTCAGTACGGGTACGACCTGTACGGCAAGATGCGGCTGCCGGAGCTGCTCCGCGAGCTCTCACAGATAGATGGGCTGCGGTGGATCCGGCTGTTCTACTGCTACCCGTCGCGCGTGAACCGGGGCGTGATCGAGGCGATCGCGACGACGCCGAAAGTGTGTCACTACATCGACATGCCGCTCCAGCACGCGGACGACGAGATGCTTCGGGCCATGCGCCGGCCGATGCGCGGCGAAGGCTACCTGGCGCTGCTGGAAAAGTTTCGCGCCGCGGCGCCGGACGTCGCGATCCGCACGACATTCATCGTCGGGTTTCCCGGCGAGACCAGGCGACACTTCGAGACGCTTGTGCGCTTCCTCGAAGAGGCGCGCTTCAACCGCGTAGGCGTGTTCGAGTACTCCGTCGAGGAGGGCACGCCGAGCTCCGAGATCGAGCCCAAGGTGCCGTCCCGGACGAAGCGGGCGCGCAAGGATGCCCTCATGGCGCGCCAGCAGGCGATTTCGCTCGCCTGCAATAAGAAGTGGGTCGGCCGCGAGCTGGAGGTGCTTGTCGAAGGCGTCTCACCGCTCGACGGAACTACCGCCGTCGGCCGCTCGTTCCGCGACGCGCCGGAGGTGGACGGCCAGGTCCTCGTCCGCCGGTGCGCGGCTCGGCCCGGTACATTCGTCCGGACCCGCGTCACCGAAGCGCGGCCATACGATTTGGTTGCGGAGCAAGTATTCGAGTAGGGTGTTGGTGTTGGGTGTTGGGCGTATGGCACGTGTGCTTCTACGCCCGACGGCCCACGCCGTACACTCCGATCACCAAGGGGGGAATTGTGGCAACTACTACGGTCGCAAAGACGCAGGAATCGACAACCGACGAGCAGATCGCGGCGCAGTTTGGCGGATCGATCATCTATAAGGCGATGCTGGAGGCCGGAGAGCCGAGCGCGGCCAAGGACCTAGCGCGCATCGCCGCCCGCCCGGACATCGACACGAAGCTCGCGCGCGTGATCGTGGCGACCAATCCGAACATGACTGCGGTCGATCGCAAGTGGACGCTTTGGACACGCTACCTGGACGTGCGCAGGACGCTGGACTACAACCTGCAGCGGATTCTCAACACCTTCGGTCAGCCGATCCCGCTTCCGCAGCTCGCCCGCGAGCTGGAGACGATCTACGGCCGCCCCGCCGTGATCTACGAGGAGATGCTGGAGCGGCTCGCCTCCGATCCCGCGCGCTTCTTCCGGGTCGGCGTGGATGGAATCGCGCCGACATCCTGGCTGCTCGACACGGACGCCGCCATCGAGGAGGAGGTGCTGTTCGACAACTTCCTGGACGACGACGACGTGTTCCCGCTGCTTGAGATCGCCGAGGAGCTGAAGCTCTCCGCCGACCGGCCGGAGGCGATTGCCGAGTTCCTGGACAGGGCGGACCGGCCCGTCAAGAACCGGGCGGTGCAGTTTCTCGCCTGGCGCGGCAACAAGGAGGCGTTCGACGCGGCGGCCTTCTACCGTGCCGTCTACGATACCCCCGGCGTCTACGCCATCGGCGAGGGCCGCTGGATCGGGCCGAACTATGCGGCGCGCCTGGTGGAGCACTTCGCGGCGCTCTCCGAGATCGAGGTGAGCGATACCGTCGAGGCGACCGCGCAGGAGACCGCGCAGCCGCTAAACATCGGCCAGCCCGAGCGCGACGCGCTCGTCAAGATCATCCTGGAGAACGAGGACGTTACACGCGCGTCCACGCTGCTGGAGGAGCTGTTCGAGGTCACGCCGGACTATCGCACCTACGCGGAAGACATGCGATCGATCCACGACGCGCTCTCGCACGACGATCGTGTGATCTGGCTCGGCTCCGATCGATACCGTCCGCAGGGGTCGGTTCCCACATACGTCTATAGCGTTCCAGGCCTGCTTGAAATCTCGGAGACCAGCTATCTCGACGTCGAGGGCCTGCCCATCGACATCCTGCTGGAGGACGAGGGCTTCGACGGAGGATTGGAGCGCGACATTCTGAATCCGCTGGCGCAGGACGTGCTGGACGAGGAGCGCGTCGCCGCGCCGGATCCGAACCCGCCCTCCAATGCGCGCGCCGTCATCAAGTACCACCACAAGCAGATCGGCACGCTCCCGCTCTGCCAGTTCGCATCCGGCTTCTTCCCGGCAACGCCCAATATCCTGGAGACGGAGTTCATCCTGCCCGGCGGCCAGAAGGCGCAGGTCTGGGTGAACAACGAGACGCGCCTGCTTTACGGCCTCCTGGACTGGTTCGACTCGATCCCGATCGATTCGGGCGCGACGTTCACGCTGGAGCGCCAGGAGGTGGACAGGTACGCCATCAACTACAACGATGAGAGCGAGCCGGCGATGTTCATCAGCCGGAACCGCGTCAACGAGCTGCTGCTGATTCAGGAGCGCACGGAGACGGAGGAGCTGGCGAACTTCGACCTGGTCCGCGAGATCATGGAGCACTACCGCAAGGGCATCGAGTTCCTCACGCTCCACACGGAGGTGAACATCGTGCGCCGCGTCACCCGCCGGATGGTGGCGTCGATCCTGTCTGAGTACCACTGCTTCTTCCAGCGCAGCGGCGCGTGGGTCTACGACGCCAAGAAGCTGAGCCAGGGCTTCGACAAGAGCAAGCGAAAGTACATTGCAAAGTAGCTGGTTCCTGGTTCCTGGTTGCAGGCAAACCAACCAGACCAGGAACGAGGAACCAGGAACCCGGAGCCACGAATGACAGTCCGTGTGCGGTATGCGCCTTCGCCTACGGGGTCGCCCCACGTGGGGAATGTGCGCACGGCGATCTACTGCTGGCTGCTCGCCCGAAAGGAGGGCGGCCAGTTTCTTGCGCGCCTGGAGGACACGGACCGGACGCCGGGCCGGTACGTTCCCGAGGGAATCTACGATATCGAGGCCAGCCTGCGCTACCTCGGAATCCTGCCGGACGAGTGGTGGGTCTCGGGTGGACCGTGCGCGCCCTACATCCAGAGCGAGCGGCTGCCGCTCTACCAGGCCGCGGCGGACCGGCTGATCGAGTCGGGCCACGCCTATCGCTGTTACTGCTCGCGCGCCCGCCTGGAGGCACTGCGCGCGGAGCGGGAGTCCAGCCGCCAGCAGACCGGCTACGACCGGCTTTGCCGCGATCCGGAGCGGCGCGAGCAGATGCGCGCCGCGCGCGCCGAGCAGGAGGGAGGGGAGCCCTCTTCCGTGGTCCGGCTGGCCATGCCGACCGAGGGCGCGACGGTGCTCCACGACGAGGTCCGCGGTGACATCGTCTATGAGAACCGGCTGCAGGACGACCAGGTCCTGCTCAAATCCGACGGCTTTCCGACCTATTTTCTCGCCTGCGCCGTGGACGATCACGAGATGGGCATCACGCACATCCTGCGCGGCGATGACTGGCTCTCCTCGGCGCCGAAGCTGGTGCAGGTCTTCGATGCGCTCGGCTATCCGCTGCCCAAGTTCACGCACCCGCCGCTCATCGTCGGCGCGGACCGCAAGAAGCTGAGCAAGCGGCACGGCTCGACGCAGTTCGTCTCCTTCATGGAGGCGGGCTACCTGCCGGAGGCGCTGCTCAACTTCCTCGTTCTGCTCGGCTGGTCCGCTGGCGACGAGAATCGGGAGCTGTTCACGATCCCGGAGCTTATCGAGCGATTCTCAATCGGCGGCATCACGGACAGTCCGGCCGTTTTCGACTACGAGAAGCTGAACTGGATGAACGGCCACTACATCCGGCAAAGCCCGGCCGGCCGGATCATCGGTCTCTGCCTGCCCTACCTCGTCAAGGCGGGGCTCGTCTCGCCTCCGCCCGGCCAGGGCGCCTCGGAGGAGGAGAAGCTGGCCTACAGCCGCGAGCTGGAGCATGTGCGGCGCGTGGTCCCGCTGGAGCAGGGCCGGATGAAGACGCTCTCCGAGATCGTGGAGCTGGCCGGATTCTTCTTCAATGAGCTGGACTACCCGTCGGGCTACGATCCGAAGGCCGCTCGGAAATGGTTCGGCGCGCCGCACCTGCGGCCGCTGCTGGAGCGGGAGATCGCGGCCTGGACCGCGCTGCCGAGCTGGACCATAGAAGCGCTTGAGGAGACGACCCGCGCGATCGGCGATGCGCTTGGCGTGAAATTTGCCGAGGTAATTCATCCGACTCGCGTCGCCGCAACGGGCCAGACCGTCGGTCCCGGCCTGTTCGAGACGCTGTGGGCGCTGGGGCGGGATCGGACGCTCGCCCGTCTGCAGTCCGTGCTCGACAACCACGATCCCGCGAGTGCCGAGTAGCCGCGTCCGCCCGCTCCCGGCCCGCGCGGCAGCCGATAAAACCCTGCGGTCCGAATCGCCGAAACCGAACTGCGAAACCATATCGGAGAGTCCATGGACGATATCGTCGACATAAACACACTGTTCGGTCCGCTGCCGGCTGCGAGCGCCGACCTTCCGGTAGACGCCCTGCTCGACCTCATGGGCAAGCACCGGGTGAGCGCGGCGTGTACGCTCTCCACGCTCGGAATCCTGCTCGATCCCGTTCTTGGCAACGCGGCGACGCGCGCCGCTTGCGGGGAGCAGCAGAACCTGATCCCGGTCGCGACTCTGAACCCTGCGATGTTCTATGGCGATACCGGGTCCCTCAGCCGGCTCGCTTCGGAAGGCTTTCGGCTCCTCCGCTTCTTTCCGGCCGCGCAGCATTGGAAAATCGACTTCGCGCCGTTCCACTGGCTCCTGACGCACATCCAGGACACAGGCCTCCCCGTTATGGTGAACATCGAGGGGCCGGGCGAGATAACCGACCTGATGCGCGCCATGCGCGACCACCAGGGCGCGGTCATCCTCTCCCAGGTGGACCATGCCAGTCTGGCAGAGGCCATAGCCGCCCTGCACACCTTTCCGAACTGGCACATCGAGACCTCGAACTTGCTGGCGCCGGGGTGCCTTCGGCTGGCGACAGACCGCGTCGGGCCGGACCGCCTACTCTTCGGAACCGGCGCTCCCGCGCATCCCATCGCCAGCGGCCTGCACACCATTCGCTTCGCCGGCATCGACCAGGAGACGATCGACAAGATCCTCGGCGCGAATGCGCGCCGCCTGCTGAATCTCGCCTGAACGGCCCCGCCCGGCATGGAATTGCCCGCTGCCCCGGCCTGGGCGCGAGATCATTGCCGAAAAGGGGCGCGTTCGAAGTCCGGCGTATGTGCTGAAATCCCGAAGGAGCCGTGAATGCCAATCGTCGATGTGAACGTGGAGCTGGAGGGGTGCGGGATACCGGGGGTAAATCAGAATGCCGGGCAGATCGGCCAGTTGATGCGCGCGCGCGGGATCGAGCGGGCCGTCTTGATGTCCGGCCGCGCGGCCCAGGCCGATCCGCTCTCCGGCAACCGCATCCTGAAGGCGATGCTGGACCAGGAGCCGGGACTGTACGGCTGCCTGGTCGCGCATCTCAACCGCGTCGATGCCTCGCTGCAGGCGATCCGCGACCTGATGTCCTCGCGCCGGTTCGTCGCGGTCGCCCTCATCTCGACAAACCGCAACGAGCCGCTTCACCCGCTCGTCGCGGACGAGGTGCTGAACGCCTGTCGTCGCTACCAGAAGCCGGTCTTCCTGCACACTCCCAACGCCGCCTGCGTGGAAGTCGGCCTGCACCTTGCGCAGACCTATAACATGCACAAGTTCGTGTTTCTTGGCATGGGCGGCGCGGATTGGCGGACAGGCATCGCGGCCGCGCACCAGTCGGTGAACATCCACCTGGAGATGTCGGGCGCCATGGACCGGGCGAAGCTGCCCGCCGCGATCGAGGCCATCGGAGCACACCGCATCCTGTTCGGCAGCGGCATGCCGCGCCTCGACCCGGTCGCGGCGCTCGGCCTCATAGAGGACTCGGCGCTCTCCAGCACGGACCAGCGCCGGATCCTGCGCGACAACGCGGGCAGGATGTTCGGCCTGGATGAGCACGAGGAGTGAGAGCGGGCGCCGGGCGGGCATGTCCGGCTGCGCGTGGCAACCGGCCTCGACCCGCGGCTCCGCTCATCGCTGAGACCACGGCGCAATCCGGCCGATAATCTACCGACGAATCGACGTCGATTCTCGGACTCGTGGGAGCAAGACAGCAATGCAGTTCCGACCGTTCATCTCCGTGCCGGCCGTTGTGGCCGCAGCCGGCGTTATCATCGCGACCGCCTGCGCCGCGCGCCTGCAGCAGCGCACGCCGGAGCGGGCGCGGCGGTCCCGCACGCTGGGGATCTGCGCTTCGCTCAATGGCCGGCAGGTCTTCCCCTCCAACAACCCGTGGAACAGGGATGTCTCGCGGCTGCCGGTGGATCCGCAGTCGGCGGAACTGGTCGCCAGCATCGGAGCGGACCGGCCGCTGCACCCGGACTTCGGCACCTTCTACGAGGGCCACCCGATGGGGATTCCGTACATCGTGATCTCCGGCGAGCAGGCCCGCCGCAAGACACCCGTTACTTTCGAATATGCGGACGAGTCGGACCCCGGTCCGTATCCGATCCCGCCGGACGCGCCCATCGAAGGCGGCCCGGAGTCGGACGGCGACCGGCACGTGCTGGTGGTAGACAAGGACAACTGGAAGCTTTACGAGCTGTTCAACGCGCACCCGTCCGGCGCTGGCGAGGAGCGGCGCTGGAAGGCCGGCTCCGGCGCAATCTTCGACCTATCCAGCAGCGCCGAGCGGTCCGCCGGATGGACGTCCGCGGATGCCGCCGGCCTGCCCATCTTCCCCGGGCTGGCGCGCTACGATGAGGCGGTGGAGCGCAAGGAGATCACGCACGCCCTGCGCTTCACCTGCCGCCATAGCCGCCACGCCTACGTGCCGCCCGCCCGCCACTTCGCCAGCAGCAAGACCGACGCCGACCTGCCGCCCATGGGAATGCGCGTCCGCCTGAAGGACTCGGTGGACATCTCTGGCTACCCCGAGACCGCGCAGGTGATCCTGCGCGCGCTGAAGCGGTACGGCATGATCCTGGCGGACAACGGCAGCGACTGGTACGTCTCCGGCGCGCCCGATCCCCGCTGGAACGACGACGCCCTCAACACGCTGAAGCGGATTCGCGGGCGGGACTTCGAGGTCGTCGAGATGGGCCCAATGACGACGAAGTAAGCCGGAAAGCTATGAAGCAGCCGCGGATTTGCGCCAGGCGCGGAGTCGCTCCAGCTCGAAGGCGACTACCGGCGCCGGGATGTCCGAGTTCATCGCGATGCGGTCGATGGCGCGGGCGAGGTTCCGCTCCGTGTGCTCGTCCGGGTTTTCGGGGTAGATCGTGTCCATCGCCTCGACGAGCAGGTACAGCGCTTCGTTGGCATAGCGGGCCTTGCCCTGTGGAAGGGCACGGTGCGGCGATTGCGCGAAGAGCCGCGAGAGCTGCTCATAGATCGAATCCCACGTTCCTGCCGCCGCCCTGGGCGCCGTGGTGAACGCCTGCGGGTCCGCCTGTTTGGAGGCGGTGACGCGAGCCTCGCGGGCCTTGTGCGCCTCCCAGTCGGCGAACGTCGTGCCATCGATCAGTAGGAGCTGGAGCGGCCGGCCGAAGATCTCCTCGACTACGCGGTGGACCGTATTCAGCGTGCTCACCTGCAGGATGTGGCTGGCCCGGTTGAAGTTTTCGGGCTCCATACCAATAATCAGGCTGTCGTTCTCGATGGTGATTGCCCTGGTGGCTTCCAGCGCCTCCCAGAACGAGCGATTGTTGATTCGATCCTTGAGGCGGTCGACGCAGTTCGTCCAGAGCACGGGCAGTGAGGCCGCATTCATGTGGGGGCTGGCTCCTTAACGCGCATTGACTTCGGGTCCGGCGGCATGGCGCAAACGAGTGTGCCCGGTTGGTACACGAACGATCTGCGAGTGGAAGCGGAACGATCGGGCGCTCTTCCGCGTATTCATCGCGAACGATTATACGCCTGTCCGCCGTTAGAAGTCAAGCCGACAAAACCGGTACAACACGGGGGCGGGTTTTCTTGTAACAGCATTTGCGCTGCGGTATAATGCCGTACGCCTGCATGGCGCGCCCTTCGGCGATCAGGAGTCAATCGAATGGTTCACCTATCCGTGCGGCGCGTGGCGCCAGGCTGGAAGCGAGCTGCCGCGCTCGCCGTGGTAATACTGGCGGGCGTATGCGCCGGCTCGGTCGCGCGCGCCCAGGCCACCACGCCGCCCGACGAAGTGAAGCCGGAGGCGAAGCAGGATCGCGGCCAGCCGGTCCGGCCGCCGATTTCGGTCGGCGACGACGTGATCGACCAGAGCCAGGCGATAAAGCCGGAGTTCACGCTCAGCATTGCGGTTGCCGGCGAGCCGGACGCGACCGGCAACTACCGCGTCGATGCGGCCGGCAATATCAGCATGCGCTATGCCGGCGTGATCGCCCCTATCTCGCTGAAAGACAAGACGCCCCTCCTCGCACAGGACGCCGTTGCCGCCTACCTCAAGACCTACATCAAGAACCCAGTCGTAAAGATCGGCATCCTGGAGGTGCCCAGGCAGTCGGTCTTCATTGGCGGGTCGGTCAAGAACCCCGGCGTGATCTACATCAACACGGACACGACGCTGCTGGACGTGATTACGCGCGCGGAGTACACCGAGGCGTCCGACCTGTCGCAGGTTATGATCGTCCGGAAGGACTTGACGAACCCGATCTACGTCAACTTCGAGCGGTTCATTCGCAGCCGGCGTGGCGAAAAGGTGGACGACAGCCAGAACCCGCTGCTGCACGACAAGGACCGGATCTGGGTGACCTCGCTGCACGTGCCGGGGGCGATTGGCACGATCAGCATCTTCGGCGAGGTCGTGCACCCGATCGCCGCAGTTCCTCTTCGCACCACGGCGCCCATGACGGTCCGCGAAGCGATCAACCTGGCCGGCGGCGCGCTTCCGACTGCCGATCGCAAGCGGGTGAGCATCCGGCGCGCGGGCGTCGATCGGCAGTTGATCATCGATTTGGACCGCGCCGAGACCGGCGACCTGATCAATAACATCGAGCTCAAGGCGGACGACACGATCTACGTCGAGAAGCTGGAGACCAACGCCTACGTCAACCTTAACGGCGGCTTCGTAAAACCGGGAAAGCTCGTCTACGACAAGAAGATGACGCTGACTCAGGCAATCGCCGAAGCGGGCGGCATGGCGCCCTACGCGAGGGATAAAGAGGGTACGATCATCCGCCACCCGGACAACGACCCCGGACACACGCGGACGATCTCATTCAGCTACCCGGATATACTGAAGGGCAAGGCGCAGGACATCGAGCTGATGCCCGGCGACGCTGTTAACGTGGGGCTGGGCTCGGCTCCCCGTCCGCGGCCCGGCATATTCGACGTGCTTGGCGCGGTCGGCTCGCTGGGCTACCTGTTCCGGTTCTAGCGATCGCCGCGCGGCCTTTGCAATGGAGCAGACAAGCGAGGAGGGAGGCAACGCGCATCCCTCCTTCTGTACTTCGGTGGATGCCTGTACGACCGGCGCGCCCATCGCAAGCCACCGGCCGCGATCCGCCCCTTATGCGGCGCTCGTCTCCAGGACTGGCGCCTCGGCGTGCCGGTGTGAGGCGCCGGCGGCTGCATGGCGGCCGTTCGTCCCGGCCTTCTCCGCCTTCGCCGACTTGCGGCGCTTGAACGGCGTGCGAAGGACGATGGTCTTAAAGTCGAAGCCGGCTGCGGTGAGCGCGCGGTCCCAGCTATCGAACCTGCGGCGCGCCGCCGTGATAAGCGTGATGTCGTAGTCTTCCATGTTCTTGGCATTCAGGTCCACGCCCTGCTCGTGAAGCGCGCGGATCTGCTGAATGATCGTGTCCGCGTCCCACTCGCGATAGCGGCGGATTTTGCCGTAGTCCAGCCCGGCGGACGCAACGGCGTTCCGCCATGAGCCGAAGTGCTTCCGCTTGGTCGCCGCGGCTGCGAGCTGCGGGTCCACCTGCGTGCTGACGTGGCGCCAGCTCAGGTCCTCGCCCTGCTGATACAGCTCGTTGATGCGCTCGACGATCCGCTCGCGACTCCAGGTTTTATAGCGGCGAATCTCGTCGTAATTCAGCCCTGAGAACTCAACCGCCAGCCGCCAGGATCCGAAGTACCGCGTCGCGGCCCGCAGCAGCGCCACCTGCTCCTGAGCCACCGCGGCATAGTTTAGGTTCTCGCCCGCCTCGTGCATGCGCCGGATTTCGGTGCCTATATTATCTTTGTTCCATTTGCGCAATTCGGTAACTTCCTTCCCATTCTTAGTTTTCTAACGTCCGCAGCCATCCGGCCTTCCGGGGCGGGAAGCGCGGGCAGGCGCAGGGCGCTGTCGCCCGCGCGGCTCGGCGCGCGGGAATAGGGTCTTTCTCGGGTAAATTACGGGGCTGGCAAATTTCCGAGGGAGAGTAGATTACGGTGTGTCTTACGCGCTCTCATAGCTAGTATATTAGGTCAAACGGAGGCGAAATGTCAAGCGGTTCGCGCACTTTTTCACGAAGTGAGAACCTCGCGGGACGGGCCGCCGTAGTTCCAAATAGCGAATTGGCCGCGTACGGTGGACCGGCGACCCGTCCCGGCCGGCCGATTGCGGCGCCGCGCCACCGGCGATGGGCGGCGGGCGCGGGCACGGCATGAAAGAGCGGCATGGGCGGCATAGTATTCAAAATGTTCGGCATCGCGGCGCTCGCCGTGATCGTCGTCTACCTGCTGGCAAGCGCATTCCGCCAGAGCCGACGGCTTAACCGCCGCATCGCCCAGCATAAGCGGGAGCAGGAGGAGCTGGCGAAGCAGGGCAAGCGCGAGGATCCCTACGCGGCCCTCGCGGAGCTCTACGCCGAGCGGGACCGTAAGGATCGCCGGCGCCGGACCGGCCGCCGGTAGCGCCGCCTTTCGCCCGATCTCCCCAGGTCTCGTGCCCGCGGGCGAATGTAACCCCTGTGAGCGGATTTCGTCAGATGGATGTGAGCGATGGCTCGGGGCCGGCGTTCGCAACGTTGCCGGCTGGGAATGCCTTGCCGCAGCGCACGCGATCCCTGCGTGCTCGGAGCTGCCGGGGAGGATTAGGCCGGCGGGCTACAGAATGAGCGCCTATGGGAATCCTTTTGGGCATCGACGGCGGCGGCACGAAGACCGCGGCGCTCCTTGCGGACGAGAGCGGGGCCGAGCTGGGAGCGGGGTCCGGCGGACCGGGGAACATCGCCAACAACGACGACGCGGCGCTGCGCCGCTCGCTGCGCGGCGCGATCGGCGCAGCGCTGCAGGCGGCCGGCCTGCCGGAGTCCACGCGCTTCGCGGCGGCGTGCGCTGCCGTAGCCGGGTACTCCGCGCCGCAGCGGCTGGAGGCCTTCCAGGCGCTCATGCCGGAGGTCGCGGAGGCGGACGCATACCGCGTCGAGCCGGACTACACCGCCGCCTATTGGGGCGCGACGCACGGCGAGCCCGGGGTTGTCGTCATCGCCGGCACGGGCGCCGTGGCCTATGGCCGCAACGCCGAGGGCCAGGAGCGCAAGGAGGACGGACTCGGCTTCCTGCTCGGCGACCGCGGAAGCGGCTTCAACCTGGGCGTGCGCGTCCTGAGATACACGCTGGAGCGGATGCAGGCGGGCGCGCTGGACGAGCTCTCGACGTCCGTTCTGCTCCACACCAAGGCGCAGTCCGAGAGCGAGATTATTCAGTGGCTGTACGGCGAGTTCAGCCCGCCGCGCGTGGCGAGCCTCTCGCCGGTCGTCGGGCGGCTGGCGGAGGCCGGCGACGAGGCGGCCCGCTGGCAGGTGGCGGAGATGGCGCGCCGGCTGCGCCACTCCGTGAGGCAGGTGCGGCACGCCCTGTGGCTGCCGCGCGACGTGCCCGTCTATCCTATGGGCGGCCTGTGGCAGCTCGGCGAGTTCTTCCGGTCCGAATTTGCCGATCCGCGCTGGTCCGGCGAGGGCCGATTCGCGATCGAGGCCGAGGCCGTTCCCGGCGGCCGGTTCGAGCTCGCGCAGCCGAAAAGCGAGCCGGTCTACGGCGCGGTTCTGCTGGCGAAACAGGCGGCATCCGGCAGCGGCCGAAGATAACCCTATCACAAGATCCTGCGCTGCACGCGATGCCGGCGGCGACTCGGCCCGGCGCCCGATCGAGAAGGTAACAATGCGTCCTGTTCAACCGCTTCGCGCGGCGGCCCTTGCCGCCGCCTTCGTGCCTCTCCTGATCGCTTCCGGCCTCGCTGCGCGCCGTGATCCGAAGCCTTCGGCGCCGGCCGAGGGTGGCGGCTCTGCAGGGCGCGCTGCGCGATCGGCGGGCGCGCCGCCGGTCGACCCGCGGCCGGCAGGCGCTGCCGAGGCCGGCCACTCCAGTGTCCATAAGCTCGCTCCGCCGGTCAAGACTCCCGAGCCGGCCGCCCGCATGGTGTTCTACCAGAACCCCGCGGCCCCGCTCGGCCAGGTGGCGTCTGGAGCAGGATGGTCGGTCTATAGCCGAGGGGTCAACCGCATCAACGCGCGGGAGACGCGGGGCCAGCAGACCTGGCTCGCGACGGACATGGGCCTCAAGCTCGTGGATCGCGCGCGCGGGCTGGTAACGCACTATACGCGGCTGGACGGGCTGCCCGACGATCGCGCGGTAGCCGTTACTTCCGGCGCGGACGCGGCCTGGGCGATCGTCGAGACAAGGAAGGGCGACAGTCCGATGGCCGCCCTGTGCGAGCTGCCGCACGGATCGAGTCACTGGCGAACGGCCCGCGTGACGGCGCGGCCCGTCGTCCCCATGGCCCAATCGCCGAACGATCCGAATGCCGGCTATTCGCTCGGCGCGCCGCTGCCGACCGCCTTCGTCTCCGTCTGCCCGGAAAAGCTGTGCGTTGCGCTCGGTCCGATCCGCAATACAGACAAGGCGATCGCGGTCTGTTTTGATCGCCGGCTGAACACGTGGGACGACATCCCGCCTCCGCCCGGGCTCTTCACGGCGCGCAATATCCTGAGCATCACGTGGCTGAGCGTGGATCGGGACGGCTTCTGGTTGGCGACGACCAGCGGGATGCTTCGCTACCTGCTGCGCGAGAAGACCTGGCGCCGGCTGCTGCCGGACCGCATGATCTACGCCGCCACCAAGACCGACGACGGCGCGCTCTGGCTAGCCTCCTACGCGCCTCCAGCCGAGCCGCCGACCGCGGGTCCGCCGCTTGCGGGCGGACGCGAGCCAATGGGCGCCTGGTTCGCAACGCGGGTGGCGCCGAAGACCGCCGCAACGACCGACTTCGCCCTGCCGCTAACCGGCTTTCGCCAGCCCGCATACGGCATGCCGGTCAATCCGACGATCTCCGGCATCAGCGTCGTGGGCAAGAGCGTGTGGCTCTCGCCCGGCGCTCGCCGGCCGTACAACGGACCGTCGCCCTTCTTCCAGCTCGATGCGACCACAGGCGTATGGCGCGCCTATCCCGTCCAGAGCGTCACCGACGTCGACGCGATACCGGACGAAGCGCTCGCGCAGCCGACGCTTCCGCGTGTCACGCTGATCTCCGCATTCTATCCCTGGCGGCTGACCGAGTGGACCTGCCGGGACCTGCCCGATCCGCCGCAGGACACCGCCAACCGGGTGCTGAATCGCGACAGTGACGGGTCCGTCTGGTCGACTGATGGGCGAACGGTGACACAGACCGATGCGCGCGGCACAGTGCTGCGGCGCTACGGCCTCGGAAAGATCCAGGTGGCCGTGACGCCGCAGATCAACGCGGTCGCGGCGCTTAACGGCGTGCTCTACGCCACCGTGAACGGCGATGTCGAGGCGTTCGATCTCGCGTCGGAGACCTGGCGGCGGATGCGGATGCCGCGTAACGCCTGGTCCAACCCGGCGGACGACCGCCTTTTCCCGGCCGGCGACCGGCTCCTTGTCGGGACACCGGCGAACGTATTCCGAATCGATCCCGTGACGCAGCTCTTCTCGACGGAGTGCTCCTCGCAAAACGGCGGCTTCCGGCTGCTCGGCGCCTCCGGCGACAGCATGTGGCTGCGCGGCCCGGACAACCTGCTCTACCGGCCGGACCCGGCGACGGGCGATCCCGAGGCGGTCGATCCGCCCGAGCTGCCCGCCGGCATCTCAGCGACGTACGATCGCGGGCAGCCGTTCGCGTATGCGGGCGGCCTTGTCTGGTTCAAGCTCGGCGACAAGGCCGCGCCACAAAAGCAGTTCGTTCTCGGACTCGATCCCGTGGCGCGCTCCTGGACCGCCGGCCACGTGACGCCGACGAACTATCCGAACCCGCCGACCTGCATCGCCGCGGGCGCGCGCGTTTATGTGCCGGTCGTCGAACCGGACGCGTCGATCGCCTGCTACGACATGGCAAGCCGGTCCTGGACGATCGCGGCGCCGAAAGCGCCGGCCGGCAAGGGCGAGATCTCGCTCTCGATAATCTCCGCGGACGACTTCGCGTTCTGGGCGCTGGACAACGCGGGCCGCTGCCTGCTCGCGTTCGACCGCCACGCCGGCACGTGGAGCGCGTTCGACCTGCCGCCGAACGTGTGGGTCGGGCAGTACGGCAGCGAGTCGGTCCGGGTCGGCGATGCGATCTACCTGGCGACGGGCGGGGGCATCTGGCGATTCCAGATCGCGACGCGGCGCTGGACGCAGCTTCCCGGCTTCATCGGCCGCGACCTGTACCTGAACGGACTCATGGTGGCCCCGGCGGATATCTGGTCCATAGCGCGGCCCGGCAACGCAAACCAGGCGTTCGCGGCGCGGTTGACGAAGGCGACCGGCCAGTGGACCGTGTGGGGGGAGCGCGAGGGCTTTCCTGAGCGCGCCTACCCGGGCAGCGTTATCCCGAACGGCGCCACGGCGTGGACGCTGGCAGGCGCAGTCTGCTTTCGGCTGGACCCGGCCGCCAATCGGTGGGACAATGTTTCGGTGCGGCTCGCGCGGCCCGAGGCGGACCGGAACGGGACACCGATCACGATCCGGCCGGACCTGACGGGCGTGCCCTACCTGGAGATCGCGGAGGTCGCCCCGGATGCGGAAGGCGCCTGGCTGCTGCCGCGCAGGCTCGCGAGCCAGAACCCGGCGACGCCGAAGCGGCCGCTCCTCGTGCGATTCGACGGCCGCACCGGCCGCTACGAATCGCTGTCTCCGGACGCGGAGACGAGCGCGAGGGCGATCGGCGTTGCGATGCAGGTCGAGCCGGACGCCGTTTGGGTTCCCACCGGGGACGGCGTATATCGCTATTCGATCCCGGGCCGGAGCTGGACACGCGTGGACCCGCCTGCGAACGCGTTCCTCTGGGGCAAGACGGCCGCGATCCGTGTTGCGGAGAAGGGTGTGCAGCACGAGAAGATCTGCCGCTTCTACGGTACGGACACGGCGATCGAGTGGAAAGAGTAAGGCGGACGGGGCCGCGATGCGAAACTGAGCGCGGCAGCGATGCCGCGGTGCATCGGGATCAGGACGTAACGCTGCCTCGTCGTGTCCATGCGAAATCGAATGCGGCGCCGATCAGGGCGTCCCACCGGTAGTATAGCTCGGGCAGCTCGGACCTGCGGGCGAGCCTGATCCCGCGGGACTCCGAGTGCGGCGGGATCGGCTCCAGTCGCGCGACGCTGGCGACGAAGTTTGCGGCCAGTCGCCGCTCAGTTCCGTCCGGGGCCACCGCAACTGTGCAGCCGAGCGGCGCCACCTGCTCCAGGAGCGCGCCGCACTCCTCGCGAGCCTCTCGCTCCGCCGCCTCCCGCGCCGTCTCGCCGGCCTCGATCCGGCCTCCCGGTATGCACCACCCGCGCCCGGCGATGTCCGCCAGCAGCACGCAATCCCCCTGGAACGCGAAGACGAGCGCGGCCTGCGCGTCGCAGCCGCACGGCGGGCCTACGAACGGCCGGAACGTCACCGCCGCACTCCCCCACGTCACGACGGGAAACACCGGCGACAATGCGCCTCCTGCGCACGGCGCCAGGTCCGGCGACGGCTCGCCGCGGGCCGATGCGCCATTTGGAGCCGCACCACTGCTCCGGGCGCCGCCGGCGCTGTGGTCCGTTCGACAAGCATTGGCGAACATGCTACAATACACCATTGCGGGTGCCGGCTCCCTGCCGCCCCTGGCCGTTCAAGGGCCGGCTCGGAGGCTGAATCGGCGGAGCGCGCCGGTCGCCGGGCGAGGCGGGCGGACCCGGCGCGTCGACCACCGCGCCGATCACGCTCGATATCGGCACGGGGCCGAAAAACCGGCTGTCCTCTGAGATTTCGGGGTTGTCGCCAAGAACCACGATATAGCCGCGCGGAACGAAATAGCGCGTGGTCTGGACCTCGCCGACCCTGGTTGTCTGCTGTTCGTAGTAGTCCGTCAGTCGCCGGAACGGCGAGAATCCGAATACGAACGGATAGCCCGGGAGCACCTCATCGCCCGGCAGCCGATAGATCCGCTTGATGATCACCTCGCCGCGGTCGCGCTGGAGCAGCACGACGTCGTTTCGGTGCAGGGCCGGATTGAGCGGCGTTCGGCGGCGCACGAGAACCACCTGCCCGTCCTGATACGTCGGCATCATCGACTGGCCGCGGACGACGCCCGTGCAGTAGGTCGTTACGAAGAACAGGACGACGATCAGGAATACGACGACGAAGAGCGTCTGGCGGCGGATCACGGGCAGGCTGTGCGACAAGCTCGGCTCCAGTCCGGCGACTGCGCGCCGGCGGCAATTTTGTTATGTGCTTACGGTAACGATACCCGCATTACGGTACGGAAAAAGCAGGCCTGCCGTCACACTTGCAGGAAGTTTCGTCTTGCGCGCCGAGCGGGACGCAGCGCCGGGATTCGTCCGCGCATGGAAAGCGCGGTCGATCCTTATGCCAGACAAGCATGCCAGAACTTGACGAATCCATCCTGATCGAACGCTGTAAGTCTGGCGACCGGACCGCTTTCGATATGCTTGTTCGAGCGTACGAGAAGCGGGTATACAACCTCGCCTTCCGGCTCTCCGGAACGTACGACGAGGCGAGCGATATCAGCGTGGACGCATTCCTCCGCGTCTTCCAGGCGATCCGCCTCTTCCGCGGCGACGCCCACTTCTCAACGTGGCTCTTCCGAATCGTCACCAACGTCTATCTCGACCGGCGAAAGCGGACTCGCTCCAAGCAGCACCTTTCGCTCGAAGAGGTGATCGATCTGGAGGAGAACAGCGTGTCGCGGCAGATCGAGGACACGGCGCCGACGCCCCACGCGGTCGTGGAGATGAACGAGCGGACGGAAATGCTCCAGAGCGCCATAGGCGAGCTGCCGGAGTACCAGCGCGCTATGGTCGTCCTCTACCACACGGAGGGCCTCTCTTACGAGGAGATCGCCGCGGTCTTTTCGCTTCCCATCGGCACCGTCAAGTCCCGGCTCAATCGCGCGCGCCTGGTGCTCAAGAATAAACTCGAACCGGTCAAGGAACTTTTCGGAAAATAGTGTCG
The DNA here is from genome assembly GCA_035295045.1 of Chthonomonadaceae bacterium. GTDB lineage: Bacteria > Armatimonadota > Chthonomonadetes > Chthonomonadales > Chthonomonadaceae > DATGJU01. The sequence goes on along the minus strand of DATGJU010000394.1, from coordinate 3,816 downwards.
TCGGAAAGTTGGCGCGCCTGAATCACGGCGCCTGGGCAGATTGGAGCCGCAATCCGCAGCGCCGGATTCCAGCGCGACGGCGGGTTGAGCGGCCCGGAGCCAGGACTATCTGATGCAATGTGAACACGCACAAGAGTTCCTGTCAGAGTATGTGACGGGCGAAATGGACCAGGCGCTCGCGGTCGCCCTGGAGAACCACCTGGCCGTATGCCGCGCCTGCACGGAAGCGGTCGACGGCCTGCGCGGCCTCTGGCGCACGCTGGACGCGATGCCGCTGATCGAGCCGCCGGCCAGCTTCCACGCTTCGCTTATGGAGCGGATAGCGGCCGAGCAGGCGAGCGCTGAGCGCGCCGCCAGGACGGTCGCCCGACCGCCGGCGTGGCGCACGCTCTTCCAGCCGCGCGCCTTCGCCTACGCCGCGGCCGTGCTCATCCTGCTGCTCGGCGCGGAGCTCGTCCAGGTGCAGCGCGCGGCGCTCGGGCCGCTCGGCCTCGTCCTGAACCTGCTGCATCCCACGCCGCTGCTGCAATCGGAGCACGCCACGTGGATGCCGAATGGGCAAGGCGGCGGAGTTCTCACCGTTACCTTGCAGGCGCATGCCCAGGCGAACGGCGCCGTCACCCGGCGGCTCGTTCGGGTCCAGCTCCACCGGACGGAGCCCGCGGCGCCGCGTGTCGCGGCCGTGGCCCGCGAGGTCGGCATCCGCTCGGACCGCGCCACGCAGGTGGACCTGCCGCTCGACTACACGCCGCATAACGGCCTCGACACCCTGGACGTGACCGTCGCCGGCGGCGACGGCGCGCCGGATGAGGGCCAGTCTGTCGCGATCCCGCTGGCGCCGGGCATGTAGACCCGTTCGCCCAGCTCCACTGACTACGTATTCTCGCTCCCCGGCCGTAAGGTCGGGGAGCGGCGTCGTTTGGGGCGCCCGCCGGCCCATTCACCCGCTCGCGCAGGAATCCTGGCACCGGAGGTGGTAAGCATAGTGCGGAGGAGCGGCGCGCTCCCCTCCAGCAGTTGCGGTTTGCGTCCGAAGATAAGTGGAATTCCTGCCGCCGGCCGGCGCGTCAAGCGCCGCGGCGGTCCGGTTCGCGGCGCGCGGCGCCGCGGCGGAGGTGCAAGGGTGCGACAGTACGGCGCGCCGCCCTTCTATGGCGCGGCGGTATATCTCAGCAGGTTCGCGCGGCTGTTCTGCGTCTGCATCGTCCTGGCGACGCTCGCGGTCTGGGGCTGGACCTCGCTGCGCAAGGACCGTTATACCGCGCGGGCGCTCGTGGTCCTCAGCGACAAGCAGCAGCCTGCCGCCGCACCGGCATCGGCCGACAAGTCGCCGGACATCCGCACGCGCCTGAACATGGTCCAGGTGTTCCAGCGCGATCCGGAATTCGTCAAGAACGCCATCGCAGGCGCCGTCCAGGAGCAGCGTCACCCCGCGCTCACCACAAGGCACGTCTGGCCTTCGACCGGTAAGCCCGTCGAATATCACTTCGATTCCGATCTCAGCGGGGCCGCGCTGGACCAGTTCGCGCGGCGCGCCCAGCATGCCCTGGCCGTGAGCGAGAAGGAAGGCGTCCTGGAGATCTCCTGCCGCTGGCCCGACCGCCAGGCCGAGGACATCGTGAGCGCCTTCTACTGGGCGTTTCACGACGCCGTGGTAAACTTCGAGGCCAGCGACAGCGCGCTCCAGGCCGGCCTGCTGACGCGCCTGCTGGACGATACGAAGGCGACAGAGCGCCGCATCTACCAGAAGCTGCAGCGGTACCGCGTGGAGCACGGCGCCGAGCCGCCAACGGAGCCGGACGGCGGCGCGGGCCGGTACGCGACACTCGTCTCCGGACTGGCCGACCTCCGAGCGAAGATCATCGAGCTCGAGCAGAAGCGCGACACCTACGCCGCGCAGCTCAAGACGATCCCGCCGAAAATACAGTCGATGGAGATACGCGGCCGCCCGACCGACACGCCGCTCTATCTAGCCGCCATGCAGAAGCGCAATGCGGCGCAGCAGGCGCTCGATACGCTGAAAGTAAAGTATCAGGACAAGCATCCGCTCGTCATCGAGGCCCAGCACAATCTCGACGTTGCCGCGGCGGAGTTCAAGCAGGCGGAGGCGGAGAGCAACGCGAAGCCCAACGTGATGCAGCAGACCACGATTCCGAATCCGGAATACGACCGGACGCTCGCCTTCGTCAACACCGCGGACGCGGACCTGAAGGGCATGAAGGCGACGCTGGACCTACGCCAAAAGCAGGTGGACGCGGAGAAGCGGCTGGCGATCGAGGCGGGCGTGACCGGCAGCGAGCTGCAGTCGCTGAAGGAGGAGCGGGACCGCATCCGTGCCTCGCGCGCCGCGCTCGAGGCGCAGCTCCAGGCGGCGACAGTGACGCAGCAGGAGGACCAGGTGCGCGCGGCGGCGCAGACGAGCCTGCTGAATCGGCCGTTCGCCGAATCGGAGTCGGCGGGCGCCGTGGCGGCGCTCACCTTCCTTGGCGGACCGCTCGCCGGCCTCCTGATCGCGCTGCTGCTCTCGATGGCTTCCCGCAGCGCCGACCATACGCTTCGCACGCCGCTGGAGGTCGGGAAGCGGCTCGGCAAGCCGGTGCTGGCCGTGCTGCCGAAGCAGTCCGGCGACCGGCTGGCCGCGCGGCAGCGGCTGGGCCCGGGCGAGCGCGACCGGCCTTCGCTGCCCTCGGCCTGATGGGATTCATTGCCTCATGTCCGAATACAAGACAATGGGCGACTCGGTAATGCTGACTCCTACGAGGCCGCACGGTGGAATGCTGCTCGCGTCCGGCGGACGGGCGCGATTGGCCGATGCGAGCACGCTCGCGCCAGAGGAGTACGCACGCCTGCACGCGGAGATCGAGCAGGCCTCGCGGCCGGCCGCCTGCTTCGTCGTCGGGGTCACGTCCGCCGTCTATGGCGAGGGCAAGACTACCGTGGCGATGAACCTCGCCCTCACCATGGCGCAGAACTCCGACCAGCGCGTGGCGCTCGTCGATCTCAACCTGCGCAACCGGGACCTGCAGTCGCGGCTCGATCTCGCGCCCTGCGCCGGTGTGGTCGAGGTAGTGGAAGATAACATCGATGTGTCCGAAGTGGTGCACCGCACCGACATCGACAACTTCACGATCCTGCCCGCGGGCCGCAAGTCGATGAATCCGGCCCGCATCGCGCGCTCGCCGAGGCTCGCGGAGCTCGCGACCGCTATGCGAGCGGCCAACGACTTCATCGTGATCGACCTGGCCGCCGTCCTGCCGGTGACCGACACGCGGCTCCTGGCCCGGCTGGTGGACGGGATCGTGATGGTAGTGCGCGCGGGCGTCACGCCGCGGGAGGTGGTCGCGCGCGCGATCGACACCATCGGGGAGGACCGGGTGCTCGGGGTGGTGCTGAACGGAACGCAGCCCGCGCTTCCCAGTTGGCTAAACCGCCTCATGGGCGGGACTCTCGAAGAGGCCTAAGGCAGCGGGCTCTGCGCGCAGATGCCGCAGATTAGGAAAACCCATCTCGTCTTCGTAATCTTCGTCATCCGCGGACAGAGCACTCATTTGAGGCGGGGCTCTTTGCGGATGGCGGTGGCGCGGCGGATGTCGAGGATATCGCCCATGCCGCGAACCTTCTGCATGATCTGCGCAAGATGCTGCGTGTCGCGCACCTCGATGGCGAGCTCCAGCGTCGCCGTCTTGTCCGAATGGGACTGCGTCCGGACCGAGGTAATGTTCGTCTTGCTCTCCCCGAACATGTTTCCAACGTCGGCCAGCAGGTTGATCCGGTCGAGGCACTCGATGGTCAGGAACACCTGGTAGACCTGTCCGT
>DATGJU010000393.1:0-6508 GCA_035295045.1 Chthonomonadaceae bacterium | reverse complement strand
CGCCTCCTGCACGAGCATGCGAAGCCTCTCCCCGCCCGCCATACCGCTCACGCCCCCTTCTCGCGCCGAAAAAAGCGCGGCCCGCCTTGCGCCGAACGACCGATATAGTATACACTATTCTACTAACTTGTGCAACGCCGGGAGACTCCCCATGCAAGACCTCACGACAGGCCATATCGAAAGGTTCATCCAGTTGGCCGGCGTCGCCGTCGGCTTCGAGACCCTCCGCGCCCTCGTCGACGAAGCCCAGTTTGGCGACGAGGACTTCGTCGGCATTCCCGCCGCCGTCAGCGCGACCGACCTCATGGTCGACATCGGAAGCGCGCCGCCCATGCTCGTCGAGGGCCTCCTGCCGGACCGCAGCCTCTTCCTCCTCACCGGCAAGCCCAAGTCCGGCAAGTCGCTGCTCGCCCTCGACATCGCGGACTCCGTCGCGGAGGGCCGGCCAGCCCTCGGCGAGCTGCCCGTAAGCCGGAGCGGTCCCGTCCTCTATCTCGCCATGGAGGACGGCAAGCGAGAGATCGTCCGCAGGCTCGGCCTCCGTAACCGCGACGTGCCGCAGTTCGGCAGCATGCTCCTCGCCTCCAGCAACCTCTACTTCATCCCGGAGCCGTTCAATCTGTCGGAGCCGCGCTGCCTGGCGAGGTTCATCGAAAACGCGCGCGACATGGACCCCGTCCTCATCGTCATCGATACGGCCGCCGAAGCGCTCGACATCCGCGATTGGGTGAGCCGCTCCGAGATCGTCAGGAAGATCGCGCCCATCCGCAGCCTCGCCCGCGACCTCTGCGCGGTCCTGCTCGTCGCCCACAATCGCAAGGCCGAGGGCGATGGCGGAGACGAGATCGCCGGCAGCAACGCCCTGGCCGGCGCCGCGGACGGCTGGATTTCGGTCCAGCGCGTGGCCCGCCGTGAAAACGACGACCTGCGCCTCTTCATGTGCATCGAGGGCAGGGGCGGCGTCGGCCACGAGCTGATAGCCGAGATGGATCACCGGTCGCTTCGATTTCGCCGCGTCAGCCAGGCGCAGGCAGACGCCGAAGAGTCCGACAGGCGGACGAGCACTCTCGCGCAGCAGCGGAGCCGCCGCCATGCCGCCGCGAGGGACACGGTCCGCACGCTCGGCGGAAAGTTCACGATCACCGATCTGGCGGCCGCGATGGGGCTCACCTACAGGCAGGCCTGGCTGCTGACGAAGGAGATGAAAGCCATCGGTGACGTCGAGGAGGTGGAACCCGGCGATCGGGGCGGGCAGGAGCCGCCGAAGGCCTCGCGCCCCATGGCGGTATTCGCCCTCTGCCGGCACGAATCGGACTTACTTACCGACATTCCTCCGAAAACCCCCACATAACCACGTCAAAGTCAAATTGACCGCGGAACGGAGGGAAATGGCCCGCGGCCGTCGTAATACGCACGTTGGTACGCGCGCCATCCGCGACCCACGAGGAGCTGCCATGTCAACATCCGGGTACTACCGGTACCCCTCCATCCACGGCGAGAACGTGGTGTTCGTGTCGGAGGACGATCTCTGGTCGGTCGAGGCGGGCGGCGGCATCGCCCGGCGGCTCACCGCGAACCTCGGAGCCGTGTCGTTTCCGCACCACTCGCCGGACGGCGCGGCCATCGCCTTCACCGGCCGCGAAGAGGGGAACAGCGAGGTCTACGTAATGCCCGCGGAGGGCGGCGCGGCGCGCCGTCTCACCTACCTCGGAGTGAACAGCTCCGCCATCGGATGGACGCCGGACGGCAGCCGGATCCTCTTTAGCAGCGACTCGGGCCAGCCCCGGGACCGCGACCTGCGCGTCCACGCGATCGGCCTCGACGGCGGCCTGCCGGAGCCGTGGCCGGTCGGCCCGGCGATGTCGATCTCGCTGGCCTCCGGCAATCGCACGGTCATCGGCCGCAACAACAACGATCCCGCCCGATGGAAGCGGTATCGCGGCGGCACGGCCGGCGATATCTGGGTGGACGCTTCCGGCAGCGGAGAGTTTCGCCGCCTCATCCAGTTGAAGGGCAACGTGGCCCGCCCCATGTGGATCGGAGACCGTATCTTCTTCCTCTCCGATCACGAGGGCGTCGGCAATCTCTACTCCTGTACGCCGGACGGCGCCGACCTGAAGCGGCACACCCGCCGCGACGACTTCTACGTGCGCCACCCGAATACGGACGGCCGCCGGATCGTCTACCACGCGGGCGCCGACCTCTACCTGTTCGATCCGAAGAGCGGCGAAGACCGCAGGATCGCCGTCGACTACCACAGCCCGCGCGTGCAGCGGCAGCGCCGCTTCGTGGACGCGGCAAAATACCTCGATAGCGTCGCGCTGCACCCGAAGGGCCACTCGCTCGCCGTCAATGCGCGCGGCAAGAGCTTCACCTTCGGCGACTGGGAGGGCGCGGTCGTCCAGCAGGGCGGCGCCAGCGCGCCCACGCGCTACCGGCTCAGCCGCTGGCTCCGCGACGGCGAGCGCATCGTCGCGGTGATTGAGCATGAGGGCATCGACACGCTCGCGGTCTTCCACACCCGCGAGGGCGGCGCGATCGCCGATCCCGTAGTGCTCCCGGCGCTGGACATCGGCCGGCCCACCAGCCTGGAAGTCTCACCGACGCACGATCACGTCGCCCTCACGAACCATCGCAACGAGATCGTCTTCATCGACCTCGCGGCGGCGGCGGCGCGCGTCGTGGATCGCAGCGAATTCGCGCAGATCGCCGGCTTCTCCTGGTCTCCCGACGGGAACTGGCTGGCCTACGGCCTCTCCGGGACGCAGTACACCACCGCCATCAAGCTGTGGGAGCGCGCGACCGGCGAGACGCGGCAGATCACCGAGCCGGTCCTCCACGATACCGATCCGTCGTTCGATAAGACCGGCGACTATCTCTATTTCATTGGAAAGCGCGACCTGAATCCCGTCTACGACAGCCTCCACTTCGACCTGGGATTTCCGCGCGGCAGCCGGCCGTATCTCATCACGCTTCGTGCCGATCAGCGCTCGCCGTTCGTGCCAGTTCCGGGTACGCCGCAGGAGGAGACGAAGCGGCCCGATCCGCCGGAGCCTACGCCGGAGGAAGAGGCGACCGGCGAGCCCGTGACGCCCACGGACCCGGAGGCAAAATCGATTAAGATCGATCTGGACGGGATCGCCGGCCGCGTCGTCGCGTTTCCCGTTCCGGAGGGCATCTACGGCCAGGTCACCGGCATCAAGGGGAAGGCGCTCTATACGGCCTTCCCGATCGAAGGCGCCCTGCCGCCGGAAGCGCCGGTCACGGACCCTGCGCCGAAGGGAACGCTGGAGCAGTACGACTTCAAGGAGCAAAAGCGCGAGACGCTCATGAGCGGCGTCTCGGAGTTCGCGCTCTCCATGCTGGGCAAAACGCTGATGGTGCGCGCCGGCAGGCGCGTGCGCGTGGTCGTCGCGGGCGTCCGGCCGGACGATAAGGCCGGCGACGGGCCGTCGCGAAAGTCGGGCTGGATCGATCTCGGCCGGCTGCGCGTCTCCGTCGACCCCGCGGCCGAATGGCGGCAGATGGCGCACGAGGCCTGGCGGCTCCAGCGCGACCACTTCTGGACGGAGGATATGTCGCAGATCGACTGGCCGGCGGTCTGGAACCGCTACGAGCCGCTCATCGATCGCGTCGGAACGCGCGGCGAGTTCTCCGACCTGCTCTGGGAGATGCAGGGCGAGCTGGGAACCTCCCACGCCTACGAGATGGGCGGGGACTACCGGCCGGAGCCGGCGTACAGCGTCGGACACCTCGGCGCGGACTACGCGTTCGACGCCGACGCGTCCGCCTACGTGCTCAGCCGGATCGTCCGCGGCGCGCCGGGCGAGCCGCGAGCCAGCTCGCCGCTCCTCGCGCCGGGCGCCAACGTCCGCGAGGGCGACCGGCTGCTCGCGATAAACGGCCGGCGCCTGAATCGGGACCTGACGCCGCAGGCGGCCCTCGTGCACCAGGCCGGCCAGGAGGTGCTTCTCACAGTTCAGTCCGGCGAGGAGCGGCCCCGCGACGTCACAATCCGCGCCCTGCGCAGCGAGTTCCCGGCCCGCTACCGGGACTGGGTCGAGGCGAACCGGCGGCGCGTGCACGAGGCGACCGCGGGCCGCGTCGGCTACGTCCACATCCCCGATATGGGCGCCGCCGGCTACGCCGAATTCCACCGCCTCTACCTCGCGGAGGTGGACCGCGATGGCCTGATCGTTGATGTGAGGTACAATCGCGGCGGCCACGTCTCGCAGCTCCTGCTGGAAAAGCTGGGCCGGAAGCGCGTCGGCTACGACATCCCGCGCTGGGGCAAGCCCGACCCGTATCCGAGCTACTCCGTCGCCGGTCCGCTGGTCGCGCTCACCAATCAGTTCGCCGGCTCCGACGGCGACATCTTCAGCCACGTCTTCAAGCTCAAGGCTCTGGGACCGCTCATCGGCAAGCGGACGTGGGGCGGCGTCATCGGCATCTGGCCTCGCCACTCGCTGGCGGACGGCTCCGTTACCACGCAGCCGGAGTTCTCCTTCTGGTTCGAGGACGTGGGCTGGGGCATCGAGAACTACGGCACCGATCCGGATATCGACGTCGATATCGCGCCGCAGGATTACGCCCACGGTCGCGACCCCCAGATGGACAAGGCCCTGGACGTGATCTGCGAGATGCTGGAGAAGAACCCGCCCGCCAGGCCCGACTTCAGCCAGCGCCCGAACCTGCGCATGGGCGCGCTCCCGGACTGAAGCGGAATCTTTTGTCCGCCTTGACACCGGCGCCCCGCGTATGTTAAGCTGGTAGTGACAACCGAATAGCGCAGCTTCTTATCGAGAGTGGTCGAGGGAACCGGCCCGATGACGCCACAACAACCACCCGACTTCGCCCCGAAATGGCGAAGCAGGGCAGGTGCTAAATCCGAGCAGTCTGCAGTCTGCAAGATAAGAGGTGTAGGGCGTGCCCGCAGCAGATCGAATCGCGATTCCGCGACCCTGCTTCGCACCATCGCCGTTACGACCTCTTCTGACACAGGAGAGGTTTTCTTATTTCCGCTCCCCGCAGACCCCGTCCACTGCCTACCGGCCCCGGCGCAACACCGCCGCCGGCCGATCGCTGAGCGCGCTCACGACGCCGCGCTCGCGCACTGAAAGGAACATGCGAATGTCCGATTACACTCTGTTCACCTCCGAGAGCGTCTCCGAGGGACACCCGGATAAGCTGGCCGACCAGATCAGCGACGCCATTCTGGACGAGCTGCTCAAGCAGGACACCCGGTCCCGCGTCGCGCTGGAGACCTTCGTCACGCGCGGCCTCTGCGTCGTCGGCGGCGAGTTGACCACCGAGGCCTACGTGGAGATCGCGGACGTCGTCCGGCGCACCATCGTCGCCGTCGGCTACGACCGCACCGACTACGGATTCGACGGCCACACCTGCGGCGTCATGCTCGCCATCCAGAAGCAGTCGCCGGACATCGCGCAGGGCGTCGATCGCGCCAACCCGGAGGAGCAGGGCGCAGGCGACCAGGGCCTGATGTTCGGCTATGCGGTCAACGAGACCGAGCAGCTCATGCCGCTGGCGCTCACGCTCTCGCACCACCTCACCCGCCAGCTCGCCGAGGTGCGCCGCGACACGCCGGAGCTCGGTTTCCGGCCCGACGCCAAGTCGCAGGTCACGGTCGCCTACGGCCCGGACGGCAAAGTCGATCACATCGAGACGATCGTCATCTCCACGCAGCACGACCCGTCGCACACGCTCCCGAGCGTCCAGGCGAACGTCCAGGAGTACATCATCAAGCCGGTCCTGAAATCCTACGACCAGTACAACAAGGGCGGCATCAAGTACTTCATAAACCCGACGGGCCGCTTCGTCATCGGCGGGCCGCAGGGCGACACGGGCGTCACCGGCCGCAAGATCATCGTCGATACCTACGGCGGGTCGGCGCGGCATGGCGGCGGCGCCTTCTCCGGCAAGGACCCGTCGAAGGTGGATCGCTCCGCGGCCTACACCGGGCGCTACGTGGCGAAGAACATCGTCGCCGCCGGACTGGCTTCCCGCGCGGAGATCCAGCTCGCCTACGCGATCGGCGTCGCGGAGCCGGTGAGCGTCCAGGTGGAGACGTTCGGCACGGCCACGGTACCGGAGGCCGAAATCGTCCGGCGCGTCCGGAAGGCGGTCGATCTGCGGCCGCGCGCCATGATCGAGCGGCTGAACCTCCTTAACCAGGCGCGGATCCAGTACCTCCAGACGGCAAAGAACGGCCACTTCGGCAATCCGGCCTTCCCGTGGGAGCAGACCGACCTGATCGACAAGCTCGCGTAGCCCGCAGCCGCTCCGCCGTGTGGTAACGCATTCCCACGGCCGACGCCAAGCGCCGTAACGTTCGCGCCTTCGCGGCTTGGCCCGCGAAGGCGCGCTTTACATTCCGTCAACCGGTTTCAGCCCGGCCTGGGAGTGTCGCCCTCTAGCAGCCAAACTCAAACAGCGCCGCTCCCGCCAATAGGGGAGCGGCGCTGTATTCGATTGGATGATCGCGACTGCC
>DATGJU010000392.1:0-13083 GCA_035295045.1 Chthonomonadaceae bacterium | reverse complement strand
AGTTCAAGAAATGCTGCGGGGCGTAGGGTGCTGGGTGTTGGGTGTTCGGCGATGGGAGTTGGGGCCAACTTCGGGCCGTCGGTGTGCCTGTAAGCAGATAGAGGCACACTCCATGAACCTGAGCCCTAAGTCCTAGACGGGATCGGAGGCGACGCGTACCGACACTTCCAGGGTATGGGCGAAGGGGCCGCGATAGACGCCGCGGACGGGGGGCACGTCGCCGTAGTCCCGGCCGGTGTGAACTTTGACGTAGTAGTCGTTGGCCAGGAGATTGTTGGTCGGGTCGAAGCCGTGCCAGCGGCTATCGGGCAAGAGGCACTCTACCCAGGCGTGCATCGCGTTTCCGCTCACGAGGCCGTGCGGCGCATGCGGATCGGCCGTCGTTCCCTCCGGCGGCAGGCCCGGCGCCGGCTCACGGTCCTCTCCCGTGTAGAGATAGCCGCTGACGTAGCGCGCCGGTATACCCTGCCTCCTGCAGACTGCGAGCATGAGGTGCGCAAAGTCCTGGCAGACGCCTTCGCGGTGCTCCAGTACGTGCGCGATCGAGCTGCTGACGCGTGTCGCGCCGGGAGCATAGGTCAGAACACGGTACAGCTGGCGGGTAAGCGCCATAAGGAATGGGACGGTTCCGGCGCCGCTGGCCTGCTTTCGCGCGACTGCGGCGATCCTGTCCGTTTCCGGGTGCAGGTGGACGCGCTCGGTCTCCGCCAGGAATTCCGCGTAGTCCTGCCGGACCGCCTCCCTGCGATAGAAGGCGTCGTCTTCGCCGCTGCCGGCGGGCAGGAACCGGAACGGATTCTGGCGGTGCGTTATGACGAGCGAGTCCGCGCGGATCACCAGCTCGGAATGGGGCGCGCGCGTGTCGAAGTAGTGCACTCGCCCGCTCGGCAGATCGTAAGCATGCGTCCGTGCCGGCGGCGAAAGCGTGAGCCTGAAGTCGAGGCATGTCTGGTCGTCATCGCTTAACGGCATCAGGCGCACTTCGTTGTGGCTCTCGCTAGCCGGTATCGGATAGACGTATCGCGTGGTATGTCGAATGCGCAGGCGCAAAACCGGCTGTTCCTAACTGCGTTCCGGGCTCAATACGATCAATACGATAGGTACGCGCGCGTAATGGTGTTGCCGATCGCTGCGCACCGATCCTGCACGCTCTCCAGGAACTCGTGTAGCCCCGCTCTTATGATCTCCTCCGGCCGCGAATAGGTCAAATCCGCGCGGAGCCGGCCGACGAGCCGCTCCGGCTCCGTGGAGGGCTCTTCGCGGCCGTTCCCGCTGATCCGTTTCAGGCAGCCCTCCACGCGGCCGATCCCATGCCGCACCGAGGCCGGGAACTCTGCATTGAGCAGCAGGAAGGCTACCACGCGCGCCGGCGATATTCCGGAGTGGTGCACTTTTCGGTACATCTCGAAAGCGCTGACGGACTTGAGCACCGCGATCCAGCCGTGCATGTCTAGCGGGCCTCCGACGCCATACGGATGGGGCGGCGCGTGGCGCGGCTCGTCCTTCTGAAGCGGCTCATGGGCCGAATCGGGCGAGTGGACCGGCAGAAGGTCGTGATACTTGACGTCCAGCAGGCGGGCCGTCTGGCCGGCGCGCTCCAGAAATCTGCCGATGTCCAGCCAGTCGCGCGTCTCGCTCATCAGCATGGTCCGGTTCAAAATGCCCTGGAACAGGTGCGAGCCGTTCTTGACCAGTTGGAAGAACTCGTGCGGACTGCCTGCAAGCACGCGCTCGACGTTCCAATCCCGGAGCTGCAGGTACGTTACATTCACGCTCTCCCACATCTCAGAGGCGATCTGCTCGCGGATCGAGCGGGCGTTCTCGCGAGCGTTTCGCCAGGTCGCCAATATCGAGTCGGGATTGTCCGGATCGAAGACGAAGAAATCGATCACATCCCGGTCAGTCTCCTCCTCGTGCCTGGAATTGTAGTGATCCAGGGCCCCTGAAATCTCGAGCAGCGTGTGCCACTGCATCGGCTGCAGCCCGCCGTCGCCCTCGGCGCGCGGCTGGAGCGGCGCCTCGAGTGCGGCGTGGTAGTGAACGTCCACCATGCGCGCCGTCGCCTCCGCGCGCTCGACATATCGGCCGATCCAGTAGCAGGAATCGGCGTCGCGACTAAGCATGCCCGGTCTCCTCCAACTGTTGGACGACGCGCTCGTTCGCATCGTTTCCGGCCATCGACTGCGCCGAGCCGGCACCGGCCGCCGGGCCGCCGAGCGACTGCGTCATGGCGCCCATCGTCTGCGTCATCCCAGTAGCCGAGATGCTCTGGGACATAGGCCCGGGCTCACGGGCGAGCACCCACGTGTCCTTGCTGCCCCCGCCCTGCGACGAGTTCACGACATAGGAGCCCTTCCGAAGCGCGACGCGCGTGAGGCCGCCGGGCACGATCGTGATCTTCTCCTTGCCGTAGAGAATGTACGGCCGCAGGTCGATATGGCGGCCCTCAAACCTGTCACCGCAAAAGGCAGGCGCCTGCGAGAGCGCAATGAGCGGCTGCGCGATGTAGTTTCGCGGATGCGCCTGAATCCGGCGCGCGAACTCCTCCCGGTCGGCGGCCGCGGCCTGCGGCCCCATCAGCATGCCGTAACCGCCCGACTCGTTGGCCGACTTGACTACCAGCTTGTCCAGGTTGTCGAGAATGTACTTCAGGTGCTGCGGATTGTCGGCCAGGTAAGTCTCCACGTTCGGCAGGATGGGCTTCTCTCCGAGGTAGTATTCGATGATCCGGGGAACGAACGCGTAGATCACCTTGTCGTCCGCGACGCCGGTCCCGATCGAGTTCGCCAGCGCGACGTTGCCGGACCGGTACGCGTTGACGAGTCCCGGAACCCCGAGCGCGGAGTCGGCGCGGAACACCAGCGGGTCCAGGAAGTCGTCGTCGACGCGTCGGTAGATCACGTCGACGCGCTGCGGGCCGCGGGTGGTCTTCATGTAGACGATGCTGCCGTCCACGAACAGGTCGCGGCCCTCCACCAGACCGATGCCGAGCTGCTGCGCCAGGAAGGCGTGCTCGAAATAGGCGCTGTTGTAGACGCCGGGAGTGAGCAGCACGACGTTCGGATCGTCGGCGCGGCTCTCGGGAGCCAGCTCCCGCAGGTTGGCGAGAAGCTGTGTCGCGTAGTGGTCGACCGGGCGAACGGCAAGGTCGCGGAAGAGCTGCGGCAGGATCCGCGTGAGGATGATCCTGTTCTCGAGGACGTACGAGACGCCGGAGGGAGTCCGCAGGTTGTCTTCCAGCACGCGGTAGGTCCCGTCGGCGTCGCGGATCAGGTCGCTGCCGCAGATGTGGACATAGACTCCGCAGGGCGGATCGGCGCCGACGAACTCCGGTCGGAAATGCGCGGCGTTGACGACGAGATCGCGCGGCACGACGCGATCCTTCAGTATCTTCTGGTCATGATAGACATCGTGAAGGAAGGCGTTCAGAGCAGTGAGCCGCTGTTTGAGGCCGCGGTCGATCTGGTCCCAGTCGTCCGCAGGAATGATCCGCGGAATCAGGTCGAAGGGAAACGGCTTCTCCGTGCCACGCTCATCGCCGTACACGACAAACGTAATGCCCTGGTTGACGAGCGTGAGATCGGCCAGGTGCACGCGGCGCGTGTAGTCCGCCGCGGACATGGCCGTTATGCGCTGGTACAGCTTTCGATAGTGCGGTCGCGGCTGTCCGGACGCATCGAACATCTCGTCGTAGAATCCGTTTGTCTGGTAGGAATCGAAGAGTGACATCGACCTCATCCCCTGCCCCCTCCAGTCGGAAACTGCTTTGCGGGGCAAGTCGCCTGAAGCGGGGAGATGCAAGCGCTTCGGGCCGCGTGGCGGACCGATCGGGCCATTAAGATCGTACTACGCGGGGCTGCGTTGCCGAGCGCAACTGGAGGGTTTCCGGCCGACGCGAATGTCAAGAGGAGCGAAATCCGCGCCAGTGCACAACCAAAACGGGGGCGCGTCCGGCCACTGCCTCCATTATAGCGCGGCAGCCGGCAATTGTAAAGCGGACAACCGTTGCTGGTAGCTGGTTCCTGGTTGGCGGAGAGACCCTTCGAGGGAGGGATAGGCGCTTGCTGGATGTTGAGATATAATGACCGTAATGAACGAGATGATACCAGCGCAAGCCGCGGCGCCGCCGGCGCGGCTGGGGCGCGTGCTTGGCGACGCGGCGCGGTCGGCATGGGACCGGCTGGGGCTGCTGCTCGGCGTGAGCTTTACCTGGATGGCCGCGCTCTCCGCGCCGCTGAGCCTGGAGCGAGCACTCCCGCGCGGGACGCCGGGCGTTGCGCACCTGGCGTTCATCGCGGCGATCCCGCTATTCACGGCGGCGCCGACCGCGGGCGCGTTCGCCCTGGCACACCGGATCGCGAGCCACCGGGAGGCGGCCTACGGAGACCTGTGGCGGGACGGCGTCGCCCATTTTGGCGCAGCGCTCCGGCTTCAGTACGCCCAGGTAGCGGTCACCTCCCTTCTCGTAACTGCACTCGTTTTCTACGCGAGAATCCCCGCCTGGCCGGCGCGCGCGGCCGTTTCGCTGTGCGGCTACGTGCTGCTGCTATGGCTGATGATGCTCGCCGTCCAGTGGCCGCTCTTCATCCTGCAGGAGTCGGGCGCACTCGACGACGCGGACCGCCGGGCTCGGCGGGGGGCGATCGCAGCCATTCGGCGCTCTGCGTTCCTTGCGCTCGGCCGACCGTTCTTCTCGGCGGCGCTCCTTGCCGCGGCGGCGCTCATCACGGTGGCGATGGCGGCGACGGCCGTATTGCCGGCGATTCTGTGGGCCGGAGTGATGGCCATGCTCACGACGATCGCAACCCGCGCGTTGCTGGTCGAATATGGCGTGCTTCCGCCACCCCCGGCGCAGGAGCCGGTCCCGGATTTGCAGTTCCGCATCGGCGATACCGCGGCCCGCAGGCCATGACCCGAGACGCGGTCAAACCCCTCGCAGTCTCAATGTTCGCTCCATGGCAGACACAATGCGGCATTCACGATTACGCCGCACACCTTATCGATGCGCTGGACACGCTGGAGGAGATCGCGTCAGTGCGGGTCGTAGCAGCGCCGGCCGATGCGGCGCGGGTCGGACTGGCCGCGGCGCTGGCCCATCGCGGGGAGGACGAGCGGCAATTCGCCCGGCACGGCGCAGAGATGAACGTCGCGGCCGACGTGGCGCACGTCCAACATCAGTACTTCCTGTTTGGCGGCGTCGCGCCCCACCGCTCCCATGTCCGGGCGTTCTACGATCGGATTGAAGTCCCGCTCGTCGTCACGGCCCACGAGATTGCCAGCGAGACCGGTGGGCTGGCGCGACGTATCGCGGTCCGCCTGTCGAACCGGGCCAGCTTCTCGCATCGGGCGATCCGCGCGCTCATCGTCCACACGACCGCCGACCGCGAGCGGCTCGCCGCGATCGGCGTCGAGCCGCGGCTCGTGCGCGTCATTCGCCATCCCGTACCGCCCGCGCTTCCGATTCCGGACGAAGCGGCGGCCCGCGATGCGCTCGCCGCGCTGTTTCCCCTGGCGAAGGATCGGCGGGTGGTCACCCTGTTCGGCTTCCTCTCGAACAAAAAGGGCCACCGCGTGGCGCTCGACGCGGTCACGCGGCTGCCGCCGGATACGGCTCTCGTGTTCGCGGGCGGACGGCATCCGGACGATCACACCGACTACGTGCAGTCGCTGCAGGAGCAGATAGACCGCCTGCGGCTGGACGATCGGGTCACGATCACCGGCTATCTGACGCCGGAGCAGATCGCTCAGGTAATGGCGGTGACGTCCGTAGCGATCGCCCCCTATCTCCAGACCTCCGGCTCCGGCTCCCTGGCCAACCTGATCGCCTATGGCCGCGCGATCGTCGCCTCGGACATACCGCCGCACCGCGAGATCGCCGCGGCAGAGCCGGACCTCCTGGCGCTCTTTCCTTCCGGCAATTCCGCCGCGCTGGCCGCGGAGATCGCGGCGCTGCTGGACGACGCGCCGCGCCGGGAGTCGCTCCAGCGCTCCACCGTGGATCACGCTGCGCGCAACACGTACCGGGAGTTCGCCCGCCGCTGCGCGGACGTATATCGGGACATCTTGTGACCGCCCGCCGGCCAATTGCAATTCGGATGAGATTGCTGCATAATACCGGTGGAGAGTGTTCATGCGGATCGCGATCGACGGGCGCGCGCTTACAGGCAAGTTCACGGGCGACAGGACCTACTGGCGCGGCCTGCTTCGAGCGCTTCCGGCGGTCGCCGCCGATGACGAGATCGTAGTATACAGCCGAGCGCCGATACCGGAAGGGGAGCTGGAGCCCGGGGCGAATCTTCGGGCTACCGCAATCGACAGCCCGAGCGATCGGCTCTGGACGATGGCCGCCCTGCCGGCCGCGCTGCGCCGCGATCGCGCCGATCTGGTCCACGTTCAGTACACCACGCCGCCGCGAATGTTGTGCCCGTGCCCGATCGTCACGACCGTTCACGATATATCGTTCAAGATTCATCCGGAGTGGTTCGGCCGCAAGGATCGTCTGCTGCTCAATTTGACGGTCCCCGCGTCGATGCGGCAGGCAGCGCACGTCATCACGGACTCGGAGAGCTCGCGTCGAGACATTCTATCGGCCTACGGGCTCGCGGCCGATCGCGTAACGGCGATCCCGCTCGGTCTGCCGGGCGGGTACGAGCCGACGGAGGGAACGGATCCGCCGGACGCGGAGCGAGCCGCAAAATACGGGCTGACGACGCCCTACGTTCTGGCGGTGGGCGTCCTGCAGCCGCGCAAGAACCTGGCGATGCTCTGTACGGCCTTCGGCATGGCGAAGCGGGAAGCCGGACTGCCTCACGTTCTGGCGATTGCCGGCAAGGCGGGCTGGCAAACGGAGCTGGAGACGCTCCGAGAAGCCGCGCGCGCCGGCGGCGGTGAGGCCGCGGCGCGGGCGCTCGCCTTTCCGGGCTACGTGGAGGACGAAGACCTTCCGGCGCTCTACCGGCGTGCCGACGCGTTCGCATATCCGTCGCTTTACGAGGGATTCGGACTTCCGCCGATCGAGGCCATGGCGTGTGGAACCGCCGTGCTCGTTTCGGACGCGCCGGCGCTGCCGGAGGTGGTCGGCGGCGCGGCTCGCATCGTGCCCGCGCGCGACCCGGTCGCATGGCGCAATGCGCTGATCGAGCTGCTGACAGACGCAGACGAGAGGCGACGCCTCGCCGCCCTTGGCCCCGCCCGCGCCGCGTGCTTCACCTGGCAGGCGACCGCATCGGCGACAATGAGGGTCTACGAGGCCGCCGCCCGCGGATGAGTCGCGGGCGCAGGATCCGCCGGCGGCGCGCCTGCCGACCCGAACAGACCTCAGGATGTCTGTGGAACCGCGCCGTTCTCGCTACGAGGAGAGATCGCACGAATGAGCAACGATCAACCGGCCGTCAAACCGCCGTTACAAGAGCTTGACGACTGGTTCCTTGACCTGCTGGAGTGCCCTGGGTGCGACTATCACCGCCCGCTGAGGCGAGGCGCGACGGGCGATGCGCTGCTTTGCGACTGTGGCAGGTACGCCTATCCGGTGCGCGACGGCATTCCGATCCTGCTCGTGGAGGAGGCGGTCATCGTTGACGAAACGGCTGATCCTGCCGTAGGCGCGCAGGGAGCGCGCACGTGATCAGCGTATCCTTGATCCATGGTCCCAACCTGAACCTGCTTGGCACGCGCGAGCGCGAAGTCTATGGCGGCGACAGCTTCGACGACATCAATCGAAGCATCAAACAGCGGGGCCAGCAGATCGGCATCGACGTCCGGATCCTGCAATCGAACCATGAGGGTGAGATCATCGACGCGATCCAGGACGCGGCGACCTGGGCGGACGCAATCATCATCAACCCCGGCGCCTTTACTCACTATAGCTACGCGATTCGCGATGCGGTGACCGCGGTGCGCCTGCCGACGATCGAGGTCCACCTCTCGAATATCTATGCGCGCGAGGAGTTTCGCCACAAGTCGGTGATCGCGCCCGTGGCGGTCGGGCAGATCGCCGGGCTCGGCCCGGTCGGCTACCTGTTAGCGCTGGAAGCCGCCAAATTCATCGTCGAACAGAGCCACCGATGAGGACGTATGGCAATTCGACGACCGGAGTCCCGGCATTGGCCCGAATGGCTCGGCAATCGCGCGGACCTCGGCGCGGGGCACTGGAATGAGGGAGAACCGTGCACACAGCCGGGCCAAACGGCCCGGCATAGCGGCAGCAATCCGCCCGGAAAAGCACGCACGATGAAGCGACTGCCCGTCCCGCTGGCGCTCATCGCCGCCGCGGCGCCGATAATTGCACTCCAGAATCCGTCCGTCCCGCCGAACAAAACGACCGGAGACCCGCGGCAATCCGGGTCGCCCACCGCCGGTCAGAACCCCGCATCGACGCAGACAACGCAGGGTGCGGCGCAGACCCAGCCCGACGCAACGAAAGCGCCGCCGACCGCGGGCCAGGCAGCCTCCGGCATGCCGCAGCCGAGCCCAGACGCGGCGCGCCAGCCGAGCCCGATCAAACTGCCCGACGCGCTCCTCCTCCCGGCGACGCTGCAGCTTCAGCGCTGGGATACGCTCGGCACGGGCGTCAACGGCATCCCCATGGTCATCGTCGGCATCAACGAGAGCCGGCTGGAGCGGGCCGTCATCGCGACCGGGCTGGACGCGAACGTCGTTTCGCCGGAGGCCGCCGCGCGCCTCAAGCTTCCCACGGTCGACGGCAGCGTACGAATCGATGCGCTGAATGAGGCCACCGCCGGTCCGCAGGCGGAGATAACGACGCTGCGCGCGTCCACTCTCGAGCTCTCGAAAATCCCGGTAGCAGTTGCAGACGTACCGAAGATGATATCGGACCATCCACACCCGGAGGCGCCGGGCACGTGGCTCGGCGCGCCATTCCTCACCGCGTTTCAGCTCACGCTCGATCCCACGACGCGAACGATAACTCTCGACAAGGCCACCGCTAAGTTCGTCCGGCCCAAGCGCGCGTCGGTATCCAAGCTCGAGATGCGCAACGGCCGGCCCTACGTGCAGATGAGCATCCCCGGCGCGAAACCGTTCTGGGCGCTGATCGATACGTCGTGCCCTGCCACGCTGATCCCCGGCGACGTGATCGAGAAGCTAAAGCTGAAGCCGCTGCGCATCGAGCAGTTCACGTCTCCGGACGCGAAGTCGGGCAAGGGCGCGGTCGTGATCCTGCCGAAACTGAGCGTAGGCAAGGCCGAGTGGCTGCACGCCCGCGTAACCTACCTGACGCCGGACAGCGGCAAGGGTGTGGACCGGACGTTCGCCGTGGTCGGCATGGATTTCCTGGGGCAGTTCAAAATGACGCTTGACTTCCTGCACGGCCAGGTGGCGCTGACGCCTCCGGGGCCTCCCGACGAGACGCCGCCGCCTGCCGCCAAGCCGGAGCAGCCGAAGCCCGAGCGTCGTGGCCGGCAGCGCGCTACCGTCACGCCGCCCGGTCCGACGCAGTAACCTTCTAACCGTGTGGGCGTCGATGCGGTAGTTCGAAAAGCTGTCGCGCAGTAGCGTGTTGTCGAAACCGGTCGCTTCAGACTACCGTCTAGTCAATCATTCGAGAGGCACGCAACACGGTTCTGCACTCAGGGGAGCGTCCCGCAATGACCAACCGGAATACAATCGTCCGTACTCTTGGAGCTATCCTGGCGCCCATTCTGCTCTTAGCAATACTGATATGGCGAGACTCTGTTACGCCTCCGCACGTGGTTCGGGCTGGCGGACACATATTCGCCTGGTCCTACGCGCCAGCCCCAGGATACAAATGGGTCACCGGCAAAATGGACGATATGCGGGTTGCGTGGTCTCCCGGCGAACCGCACGCCCAGCATCCCCATGTCGTTGCTTCCGAACAAGTGGACAAGTGGGCGCCCGAACAGGGTTACGAGTGGGTGGTTTCGCCTCACATCGATAGTGATTACCGCGTGAGATGGTCCCCCGGCATTGCTCACAGTGTGTATCCTCATATTACCGCAAGCGACGAGGTGGGCAAGTGGCGGGCCGATCCGGGATACACCTGGATACAAGATCCGCCCGTGCCCGGCGATTTGCGCGTTAAGTGGTTCGCTGGCGATAAGGACGACCGGCATCCCCATATCGTATCAACTGAAGAAGAGGGTAGCTGGCTGCCAGAACCAGGATACAACTGGGCGACAGATCCTCCGGCTTCGAGTAACTTTCGCGTTGTCTGGCAGCCAGGCAGTCCGGACAATCAGCACCCCCATATAATCGCCGCTGACGAGGAGGGCAAATGGATGCCGTCCTCAGGTTACGGTTGGGTGGCCAATCCGCCCGTGCCGGGCGATTTCCGCGTGCAGTGGTATCCAGGCGCTCGGCGCGTCGGATGCCCACACATCGCTGCCGACGTAGAGGAGGGGAATTGGAGAGCCGATCCAGGCTACACGTATGTGGCCGACCCTCCGATACCTGGCGACTTTCGCGTGAAATGGACCCCAGGCATTAGAGAGAGCCAGTACCCGCACATCGTCGCGGATGAGAAGGAGGGGTATTGGAACGCAGATCCCGGTTATCGGTTTGACTCACCGGACTCGCTGAGTGTCTCATGGGTCGGTTCAGGCGGCAACCAGACGGCCGAAGCGAGCGGGAACCAGATCGATTGGGGCAGCGTTCTTCTGAAGGGCGGACTGGCCCTAGTGTTCCACGCAATGTCCGAGCCACAACCCGACGATAATGGATTCACGGAACACGTTGTGCGCCCGCTGGCTGGGATGGCAAGCGACGGCTTTAGGGATTCGACTCTGGACGAGTTCAAGCACAAGTAATGCGCCTTGAAGTCGAGCGCCGGCACGCCACGGGCGCGCCCGGTCTACCCCGGAAGACTCACTCGGATTCGGCTGGAACATCGGCAACGCGGCCTGTCTCGTCGCCCTTTGCGGACCCACGTCCCCTTGCCTTGATCTCGAGGGCCGAGCGGTCCCCGGCGGCCCGCATCAGCAACGCTCGATCGCGGAACCGAGCCAGACGCTTCTCCACATTCGCGTCCAAACGAAGCCGAGGCGGCTGAATCGCCACGTTGAGATAGCATCGCCATGGCGGCCAGCCCTCCCGGCCGCGCCGGCAAGCCACAAGTGCGGTCAGCCCGGCTGCAAGGCCGGCGCCGGCGACGAAGTTCCCGGCCCGCTGTGGCAACTTGGCGACTGCAAACAGCCAGGCGGCCGCAACGGATACGGTTATGACGCTCGTCCGCAGCCGGCGCGGGCGGCTCATTTTGGCGTTCATCTCCACACCGCTTGTCCGGCGTTAGAATCCACAACAGGTGGGCTTATCTCAATCGAGACGCCATCCGGCCGTACAATTCGCCACTCGTGCCAGGTAGTGTCCGTGAATGGCCAATCGTTATGGCCTTCTTCTATCTCCGACTGGGCCGCGACGTACTGCAACACGGTCACTATCTCTGGGCGGACTTGCGCTAGTATGATTTTACCGCCGGCCCAGGGGAAGTCCTCCCATCCCACGTCCGTCGCCGTCGCAAACAGCTCATCGCGCCAGAAGATTCGGTACACGTCGCTGCTGGCCGGGAATACGGTGAGGGGACCGCTCATCGCAATTATCGGCTCCATGCGTATCGCCGAACGTAGCAGACGTAGCCGGAGACGCCGCGCTCGCCACTAACCTGCTTTGCGAACTCCTCAGTGGCGACCCCGTCCGCAAGACTTCTCTCGACCCGTTCGATCAAGGCGGCGAACTCGTCCGGCGGTTCCGTCGCGGTCGCCCTGCGATACGTGGCGAAGAACTCAGCCGGCGTGTCCATCTCGCGACGCGCGCACCAGGCGGCGATGGCGACGGCGTATGCGCCGTGAAAGGCCTTCGGGTCGGTATGCGTGATGCGTGTGGACGCGGCGACGTAGTACCCGAGCGACTCCATGTCGTCGATCGCCGCGCCGAGTACCGCGCTGCGCATGGCGGGACCGTTGCCGGCCGAAAAGACGCCGCTCCGATGCGGCGGGTAACCGATCCAGAGCTTCAGCGTCGCACGGAGCGTCGCCAGTCCGATCCCGGCCGGCACGCCAACGAGCCACCGGCGCAACCGGCGGGCGAGCGCACGCGCGAAGCGCCCCGGGTCCCGAGGCGCCTCGCAAAGCGCCTGCGCCACCATGCACGTGTGCTCGGTGTCGTCGGAGACCATGCCCCGGCCGCAGAGGAGCCGGTGCCTATCCGGTGGTCCGAGGAGTCGCGCGCCGCGCCGCTTCGAAAGCGCCTCGTACGGCAGTCCGAGGGCGTCGCCCACCGCGCAGCCGAGGACGGCGCCGGCGATGGCGCCGACGCGGGAATGCTTGCTCATTTCCGAGCCAGCGCGACCTCGCGCGTGAAGCAACCGGACGTTTCCGGTCGCAAAGTCGCTTTCAGCCGCGGACTTGGTCGGCCTGCGCTTCGATCCATTGCGATGACCTCAGAGTACGACTATACGGCGTCCGACGCGGCGCTCTCGAGTATAGCGATCACGTCGGGGGCGCCGATACGAAATCGCTCCGCGTGTGCGTTGAGGCTCGGCTGCTCTTCGCACCATCGCAGGTCGCTGCCAAGCATCTCCAGCGCAGTCGCGCCATCCGCGTCCCGAATTCCACCGTCAGAGCCGCGTTCCAACAGCAGTTCGACCACCGCCGGATGGACCCAGGCAGCCGCCATGTAGAGCGCGGTCGTCCCGTTCTCGCACCGCGTATCGACCGCGGCGCCGTGGTCCAGCAACAGGCGCGCGATCTCCGCCCCGCCATCGTCGAATCCCTGTGCTGCGAACCACAGCGCGGTGTTTCCGCCCTCGCCAGGCGGTGACTGCGTGTTCGTCGCGTCGACGTCGGCGCCGCGGCTCAGGAGCTCGCGGACGATCGGGGCGTTCCGTTTGCGGCAGGCCCACATGAGCGGGGTCAGCCCGACGTTTTCCGCGAAATGCGCATTCAGCGCCTCTGGCTCACGGTCGAGAAGCGAACGAACGGCGTCCAGGTCTCCCTGCGCAATCGCGACTTCCAGCCTCCGAACTGTTCCGGACAAGTTCATTGCCTCCGATCGAAATGAGATCACGGATAAGCGATTTCGTCAAGCCGTCGGTCCACGGCGGGAAGGAAG